>CALDNF010000022.1 GCA_937917475.1 uncultured Faecalibacterium sp. | reverse complement strand
TGAACCGCGCCAAAACCTACCAGCTGGTGCTGTTCCCGCTGAACAACGGCGCAACGAACGTGTACTATGTGCTGGTGCTTTCCTACATCGCAACCTTCGGCAGTAAGGTTCTGGCACTGAGCATGATCTTTGCATCGGTCATGGTGACCGGTATGCGTCTGTTTGACGCCATCACCGACCCCGTCATCGGTGCCCTGATGGACCGCACCAACGGCAAGTTTGGCAAATTCCGGCCCTTCATGGTCATCGGCAACCTCATCATGGCAGTCAGTATTCTGACCCTGTACTGCCTGACTCCGCTCATCCCGGCCAGTGCTATGGGCCTGCGCTATGCAGCCTTTGTCGGCCTGTATGCTGTCTGGGTCATCGGCTACACCTTCCAGACCAGCTGCACCCGTTCCGGACAGACGGTTCTGACCAATGACCCGAAGCAGCGTCCGCTCTTCACCATCTTCAACACCATCGGCTCTCTGCTGGGCATGGGTGCCATGCAGTTCTTTGCTCCCATCCTTGCGAAGAACTACGAGGGCGGCTACGCTTCCGCAGGCTTCTTCCGTACGCTGGCTCCTGTCGGCATCGTCATCTCCATCCTGCTCACTCTGCTGGCTGTTATCGGCATCTGGGAGAAGGATCAGCCCAAGTACTTCGGTATCGGCGGCGAGAAGACCGAGAAGGTCAAGTTCAGCGAGTATGTCCAGATCATCAAGAACAACAACCCCATGCAGCGTCTGATGGTAGCAGGTGCCGGCTG
This sequence comes from uncultured Faecalibacterium sp., assembly GCA_937917475.1. Lineage (GTDB taxonomy): Bacteria > Bacillota > Clostridia > Oscillospirales > Ruminococcaceae > Faecalibacterium. The sequence continues at coordinate 6,346 of CALDNF010000022.1, read as the reverse complement.
CAAGCTGGCTCTGTCCATTGCCACCAACACCACCGTTCTGTGCATGCTGTACGGCTGCATGATGGGCAACTACGACGGCTTGTACCTGCCCATGATGGTGCTGGGCTATGTCTTCAGCGTGCCCTTCTTCCTGCTGACCGTCCGTACCAGCCAGAAGGAAGGCCAGAAGGCCAGCCTGATGAAGTACGTCAGCGTGGCGTTCATCTGCTACATCGGCGTTCTGGTTCTGCTCATTCTGTGGGGCAAGAGCGATGCCTTTACCCTGTCCATCATGGGTGAGAATGGCCTGTCTCTCAACCTGTATACCATCCTGTTCATCGCCTTCTTCGGCATCGGCTACGGCGCATATTATTCTACTGCGGATATGCCCATCCCGATGGTCGCAGACTGCTCGGACTACGAGACCTACCGCTCCGGCAACTATATCCCGGGCATTATGGGCACCCTGTTCAGCCTTGTGGATAAGCTGGTTTCCAGCCTGTCCGCAACGGTCGTCGGTGTCGCAGTCAGCTTCATCGGTCTGGAGAGCCTCCCGACCCAGTATGACCCCTATACGCCCGGTATGAATGTTGTTGTCATTGTCCTGTTCTGCATTATCCCGATGATCGCATGGGCGGCTACCCTCATCGCCATGAAGGGCTACACCCTGACCGGTGCCAAGATGAAGGAGATCCAGGCGGTCAATGCCTGCCGTCGTGACGCTGTGGCAAACGGCATGAAGCTGGAAGATGCCATGGCAAAGTGGCAGACAATGGAGCAGCTGCCCGAAAAATATCAGAATTGATGTGGAAAAGAGGAGGCCGCTATGGAAAAGAATGTTCTGAACACCGACCTCACGGGTAAGGTAGCAGTCATCACCGGTGCCAGTGGTACGCTGTGCTCCGTTTTTGCAAAAGCACTGGCCCGTGCCGGAGCCAAAGTTGCTCTGCTTGGCCGGAATATGGACAAGCTGAAGGTGCTGGCCGATGAAATTAACACCGAAGGCGGTTTTGCAAAAGGTTACACCTGCAACGTTATGAACAAGGCAAACTGCCTGCAAGTCGCAGAAGACGTAATGGCAGACTTTGGCCCCTGTGATATCCTTGTGAACGGTGCAGGCGGCAACAACGCCCGTGCCAATACCGACAAGGAATACTTCGAGATGGGGGACCTTGACGGCGATACTGTGACGTTCTTTGATCTGGATGAGAGCGGCGTGGAGATGGTGTTCAATCTGAACTTCATCGGCACCCTGCTTCCGACACAGGCTTTTGCACGTCAGATGGTAGGACGCAAGGGCTGCAATATCCTGAATATTTCCAGTATGAACGCCTATCTGCCGTTGACTAAAATCCCTGCTTACTCTGGTTCCAAGGCCGCTGTGACAAATTTCACCCAGTGGCTGGCGGTGCATTTCAGCAAGGTGGGCATTCGGGTCAACGCCATTGCCCCCGGCTTCTTTGCCAGTGAACAAAATTCTCGTCTGCTGTACAACGAAGATGGAACCCCCACCGCTCGCACCGGAAAAATCCTTGCAGCCACTCCGATGGGACGTTTTGGCGACAGCGAGAAAGACCTTGTAGGTGCTCTGCTGTTCCTGCTGAATAACGATGCAGCTGGGTTCATCACGGGCATCTGCCTGCCTGTGGACGGTGGCTTCTCCGCTTACTCCGGCGTATAAAAGCAAATACAAATCTTCAGACAGCCCAGACTGCGATCAAGCACTCCGCAAGTAATTGCATGAGGTGCTGATGTTCTGAAAAAGAAAAAACAGACCCTTCCAAAGTGATTTCAAAAAATCGGAAGGGTCTGTTCTTTTTTTGCAGGATGAAAGAAAGAAGAAAATTATGAATTCTTCTTGTTGTATGCGCTCGGTACCCAGGGCTTAGCGGCCTCGACCTCATGACCGTAGGTTTCCAGCTTGCGCATCTGGTCTACTACATGGGGCATATCCATACGCTCCACAAGCTGATGGATCAGCTCGGTGCCCTCATCCGCCAGCTTCTGGCGGGTCTCCGCATCCGGAACGGCAGTGGTGGGCATATGATCGGTCGGATCGCTGAAGCAGTAGCCGATGGAGGCACTCTGATAGGCCAGACCAAAAATATCGTTGAAAGCATCGCACTTGCGAGGCAGCTGCTCGGAGTATGCCGTAGTCAGAGGAATATCTTCCAGACGATTCATGATCTGGTAAGCACCCACAGTGATGGCGTGGAAAGAATCCATGCTCTTGAACAGGTCACGAGCATTTTTCGTCATCTGCAAGCTCAGATCCATGTACAGAATGGGCACGCCGGTCTCATCGTAGAAATCACGCACCATAGGGCTGCAGGTCATGTGCGCAGGGCCATGGAAGCTGATGTACACCTGCCGCTTGAAACCCTGCCGCAGCAGGCTGTGGGCAATAGCGGACAGGTAGTCGATGCCTTGCCGGATACTCACCTGAGTTGTACCGCGGCCGGAAGCTGTAGCACCGGCGTAGAAGTAGGGCAGGCCGGTCAGCACCAGACCATCACAGGCTTCTGCCATTTTCAGGGCGTATGCCTCGCTGATGACGGTCTCACTGTCCAGCGGGAAGCCGCCGTGCATTTCCACTGTGCCCACCGGCACAATGATGATGTCGTTATGCTCCAGATAAGCTTCTACCTCACTGTTGAGCATCTTGGGCAGAATACGAGTGCGAAGTTCCATCGTTCAATTCCTCCAATGTTACAGCCCGAAAACGCATTGGGCGTTTCTGCGGCAAATTTTTTCATAAGTCTGTGCACGGAGCGTGCCCTTGGCAGCCTGCTCGTCCAGCCATGCCCCTAAGGGAAAGACCATGTCAGAGTTGACCATGTCTGTAGCAAAGAAGAGACGATCGGCATAAGTTTCCAGAAACTGCAGGCCGAAGGCCGGGTCCCGCATAATGGCCTGCCCGGCACTGTTGGCACTCAGATCACCATACAGATTGGGGTAGGAGGCAAACAGCTCCGGCACCCGTCCGCCAGATACAACGGGGCCTTTGCCCCACTGGTTGCGGGCTTCTTTTTCTGTGGGGACGTCACCGCTCATCTCGATCCAGAAGGTTTGACTATGGCCCAGAAACTTTGTCTCCGGGAATTTCTGCAGCGCACGTTCCAGCAGCGGCAGGCCAGGGTCATCTACTACACCGTAACTGTAACCTACTTCCGGGCTCATATGGAAGGTGATGGGCAGGCCCAGCTTTCCAGCTGCGGAAAAAATGGCCTCCAGCAGCGGATCATCCAGACGGCGATTGATCGCCAGCTCGCCAATTCCCACAGCACCCTGCGCCTTGCAGGCAGCCAGACGCTCCGGAATGGTCTCTGGCTCTACCGGGTCCAGATTGCACATCCATGCAAAATGAGCCGGGTCTGCCTGCGCAATGGCGCAGTTGTCTGCATTGGAACCAAAAGGCATTTTCGGGTCGGCGGTTTCGCTGGTGCTCATCAGCACAGCCTTTTCAATGCCAAGTTCCGCCATGTGCGGCAGCATCTCCGCCGGGTCGCTTGCCCACATCGATCCGTTGTGCGGCATGGGCAGACGAGACAGATGCAAATGCAGATCGATCTTTTTTATTGGTTCCATGCTGTTTTTATGCCTCCTCGGCAGTGCCGTCGGCACGACGCTGGGCCAGTTCTGCATACATGGTCTCGGTGGTCTTCTGATCCAGATTAAAGATCAGGCCGATACCGATCAGCTCCAGAATACAGGTGATGACTGGCACTGCGTTGACCAGATAGTAGATGTTGTTGACCGTAGCGGCAGACTGCACAGCACCTACGCCGGACACATAACCAATGGCAGCCAGTGCGCTAGCGGCACCCGTGGATGCAATGGTGCTGCCGATCTTACGGCTGAAGGTGTACAGACTGTACATACTGCCGTCGCTGCGGATGTTCAGTTTCCATTCGCTGTAGTCCAGACAGTCGGTGACCAGTGCCCAGATCAGCATGGCAAAGGCGGTCTGGCCGATCGTGGCCAGCAGGTTGAGAATGGTATAGACCATTGCGCTCTGGATGGGGAAGAACAGGATGTAAGCGGAGATCAGCAGATTGTAGGCACTCATGACCAGGATCACGTTGCGCTTGCCGAACTTTGCAACGATCTTGGGCACCAGAATGAAGCAGATGATCATGACCGGCAGGCTGCCAAGGCTGGCAATGGTCATGATGCTGGTGTCATGGTAGAACTCTTTGTAGATGTAGCTGCGCAGCTGGCTGCTGCCGGTGATGTACAGCATGGAACCAATGGTGGCAACCATAACGCCGATCAGCGGGCGGTTCTGGAAGGCGGCCTTCAGCACTTTGCCATACTCGAACTTCTGGCCGGGAACATGTTTCTGATGCACACGCTCCTGCGTAAAATTGCACAGCAGCAGATAGCTGATGATAGACAGCACGCCGAAAACGATGGCCACGAGGGCGAAACGCTCCGGCAGGATGTTGGATTCTTTATCAAAGCAGAGAACCGGGACAACGGACAGGGCACCGATGCCCACGATGGTGCCACCGATGCTGCGGGCACGGGACAGCTTGGAGCGGTCGATCGGGTCGGTGGAGACTACGCTGGCCATTGCACCGAACGGCATACTGGTTCCAGTATAGCTCATGCCGTACAAAATGTAAACAAAGGCCACCCAGGCGTGCAGAGCAACACCGGTGAAAGGCACTTTCATAAAGCACAGCACACCGGACAGAGCCAGAGGGATCATGAACAGCTTGATCCAGGGTTTGAACTTATCGCCGCTTTTGCCCAGACGCCAGCGGTCCGGGAAAGAGCCCATGATGGGGTCGTTAATGGCGTCCCACAGACGAGCCACGAGGAACAGCGTTGCCATCCAAGCCGGGTTAATGCCCAGCACGTAGGTACAGAAGGTAAGAAAATAGGCGTCCACGAACAGGTTGACAAAGCTGCCGGCCATATCGCCGCAGACATATCCCAACTGATCCAGTACGCCAAAGGGCCTGGTCTTTTTTTCCATGGTACTTCTCCTTTTATGGTCATGATGTTTTTCAATGTCAGACGCTGAGCTCTGCACGTTTGACATTTTTTCGACAAAACCCATGATACCAGAGAAGATTTGCAAAATAAATTGCAAAACATGCAGGATATATTGCAAATCCAGCAAGAAACTGATATAATGCTGACAAAATACACAAAGAGGAGAGGTGATTTTTGTGAAAATGTCTGACATGAACCGAATTTCTGCGTTGGCTGTAAAGAAATCTTGTGAGCAGGGGGCGAATCTGACCAGCCAGGAATTGCAGCAGCTTTTGTGTGAAGAAGGCATCTCAAAGGGAAATCTGTATCAGGAAGTTGAAATGGACTCTGACTATGTGGATGCACATGAGGATATCAGTACGTTCCGGGATGAGGTGCAGCTGCACAGCCATACCTTTTATGAATTGATCTATTGCCACAGCGGAAATCTGGAGTATCTGGTGGGAATGCAGCGTTACCGCCTGCAGCGCGGCGACATCGTCATTGTGCCGCCGGGGATCAGCCACCGCCCGCTGTTTCTGGACCAGCTCACGGAGCCCTACCGCCGCATGGTGCTTTGGGTCAACTGCAATTTTATCACGGCTTTTGTCCGCCTGCTTTCGCCGCTGCCCGCCCGCTCACAGAGCAATCTGGTGCGCACGGCCGGGACTCAGTGGGAGATGCTGGAACAATATTTCCGGATCGCTGTGCAGGAATCCAAGCGCAAGGATCTGGGCTGGGAGGCGGCTGTGGTGGCACAGACGGAGATGCTTTTTATTGCTTTGGCCAGAGCCGTGGCCAATCTTCCGCCTCCGCAGAGTGCGCAGCGAGAACTGCTGGACGAGATCATGCTGTACATTGAGAACCATATGACAGAAAAAATTTCTCTGGAGCAGACGGCGAAAAACTTCCACGTAAGCGAGAGCAGCATCAGTCAGCTGTTCCGCAAACGGATGGACATCAGCTTTTATCATTTTGTTACCCAGCGTCGTCTGATCGCTGCAAAAAATCTGATCCAGACTGGTGTATCACTGGAACAAACTGCCGCTGAGGTTGGCTTTGGAGATTACTCCAACTTTTACCGTGCTTTCCGGCGGGAGTACGGTATCACGCCTGCCGTCTATCGCCAGATGCTGCGGAAGTGAAAAAACCAGCCCGGGGGCGGAAAGCTCCCGGGCTGGTTTGCTGAAATCGGAAAACCTTAATCGTCGCTGCTGTCCAGTTTGAGCACAGCGGTAAAAGCTTCGCTGGGGAGGGAGACGCTGCCGAGCTGACGCATCTTCTTTTTGCCTTCCTTCTGCTTTTCCAGCAGCTTCTTCTTGCGGGAGATATCGCCGCCGTAGCACTTGGCCAGAACGTCCTTGCGCATGGCCTTGACGGTCTC
>CALDNF010000021.1 GCA_937917475.1 uncultured Faecalibacterium sp. | reverse complement strand
TTTCATGGCTTTTTTGTTTATCAAGCCATGAGTGCACGGTTTCTGCACGGTTCGTGTGATTCATATTGAAAACTATAGGGCACTGGAGCGTTTTGCTCCAGTGCCCTTTTTCATCCGGCGATCCGGCTTTCAAACTGACCTTCAAGGTCTTTTTATTCCGAGCACATTCCATAGTGCTTTATCATAAGCTCCCGCAGAAACGGTGTTGAGTAATCCGTGATCCCGGTGGGTTTTATTGTTTTGCGGTATTCTCTCGGAGACATCCCGGCAATCCGCTGAAAATCACGGTCAAAGCTCCGCATATTGGTATATCCACACCGTTGGCTGATCTCGCAGAGCGGCAAATCGGTTTGTACCAACATTCGGCGTACTGCGTTGGTCTGCAGCAAAGACAGATAGGTATTGATGCTCATGCCGATTTTCTGATTGAACTGCCTCGAAAGATAAAATTTGGAAATCTTGACTTCCTGAGCCAGTGTATCAATGTTCATGCCAATTGCGCTGTGCTCGCCCAAAAAAATCAGTGCTCTGTCCACCGAACTGGATTTTGCGGGCGGTTCCTCGGGGCATTTTTGCAGGATATCGGCCAGTGGTGCCATCATCAGGCTCAGATAGCCGACCATTGCAACACGGTTGGTCATAACCGATTTATCATGAAGAAGGGATTGCACGATGCTTTCAAAACCGGCGGAACGATCGCAGGAATGAGTGATGCAGGAATAGACCTTTGCCGCATTATAGACCGACGTGAACTGAGGCACATCTTCCGGAGCGCAGCCTGTAATCAGAACTTCTGTATCCGGATCGTTCACAAAACCATGCAGCACCTCACTTCCAATAAAGACCAAATCACCTTTTTGCGCATGATGGAGCTTGTCTCCTATAATAAAGGTCATTCCGCCTTCCATAATCAGAACCAGCTCATACTCACGGTGTCCGTGTAATGGATAGGTCGGGTTCCGAACCAGAGAACACGTGATGGAAGAGCCATAAATCTCTGTGATCGGAATCCCTCTTTTATTTTCTTCACTCATCTTATTTCCTCCCATCAGACAAAGAAACCGAAAATCGATTTTTGTCAGAATCAACAAAATCGAATCCAGCATTATTGTACCACACTCAGATCACGGAGTGCAAGAATTGTCCAAAAAATGAAGTCAGAAGCACACTAATTGTCCTAATTTTAGCACTTTCTGTCTTTTTCTGCTGTTTTTAATGTATGTGAAGTGTCTTTTTCCGTACTGCTTTTTTATACCATTTTATCTTTTTCGTCCATTCTGTATGGCTTGAAATGAATGGTATTCAATTTTATAGAAGCAACAGTTGAACTGAATTTAATGCCGCCAAGTAGTTGACTTTGGGGCAGAATGGCAAGCCGTTGCAATTGCTCATGCAAGATTTGACGTATTTTCTCGATTTTTGATCGGTTCTTTGTTCCCTCGGGCATATTCATTTTAATTTGGAAATATACAAAAAACTCGTCAACTTACACAAAAAAACCTTTGATTTTCCGTTTGACATTTGAAGTTCATTTGCGTAAAGTATAGCCAAACAGCACAAACAACAACTTGATGTCTTGACATTCTGTGTGTGGTCGCCATTGGCGATATCTGGCCATAGCATAAAGAATAAGCTGTTCAAAAAAGAGGAGTGATATGTATGTCCAAAAAGATTTCCCGTCGATCCTTTCTGACTCTGGTAGGTACTGCTGCTGCAGCATCCGCCCTGACCGCCTGCGGCGGCAGCGATTCCGGTGCTGCATCTGGCAGTGCAAGCACCAGCAGCGCAAGTGCTGCATCCGGTGACTATAAAGATACCCTGTTGGTTGCTACTTACGGCGATCAGGACACTCTGGATCCTCAGGTCAACGTGACCAATGATAAGGTACTGCGTTTGATGTATGACGGTCTGCTGCGTTATAACGAGAACAGCGAGATCGAGGGTGCTCTGGCTGAGAGCTGGGAGACCAGTGAGGACAACCTGACCTGGACCTTCCACCTGCGCAAGGGTGTTAAGTTCGCCAACGGCAAGGAGCTCACCAGTGCTGATGTCGTGGCTACCTTTGAGCGTCTGATGAATCCGGACCACCCCCTGCGCTACAGCGAGAAGGTGAGCTTTCTGGATAAAGTAGAAGCTGTGGATGACTACACGGTGCAGATGACTCTTGCCCACGAATACGGCATTGTGGAGGACGTGCTGTCCGGCCAGAGCTGCTTTATCATGGACAAGGACTACATTGACCAGTATGGCTATGACATCGGTGTGGATCCCCAGACCATCAACGGCACCGGCCCGTACAAGATCACTTCCTGGGATGCCGACGAGCAGATGACTTTTGAGGCCAACGAGAACTGGTGGGGCGGCGTACCGGGCTGCACCAAGATGGTGTACAAGGTCATCCCCGAGGCAAACTCCCGTGCCATGGCTCTGGAGACCGGCGAGGTCGATCTGCTGGATCGTCCCAGTGTCAGCGACTACGCACGTCTGGCTGAGATGGACGGTATGGTTGGCGTTTCTCAGCCGGGTTACGGCCTGCAGGGCTTCCAGTTCAACTGCTCCGACAACTCCGTGTGCAAGGATGTTCTGGTGCGTCAGGCCATCAGCTACGCCATCGACCGTGAAACCATTGTGACCTCGCTGTATGGCCCCATTGGTGAAACTGCCACCCATGCTCCCGTTACCCCCAACGTGTTTGGCTACTATGACTTTGGCGTAGCTCCCTATGATACCGAAAAGGCCAAGGAGCTGCTGGCGCAGGCCGGTCATGCCGATGGCATTGAGATCAGCCTGATGACCTATGACGGCTACAACAAGGGCGTAGAGCTGGCAGAGGCCGTCAAACAGTATCTGGACGCTGTGGGCATCAACACCACCATTGAGTCGGTGGATGGTGCAACCTTCAACGCATCACTGAACGGCCTGACCCCTGACGACTTCAAGTGGGATATGTTCATCATGGGCTTTGGTGCCATTGGCGGCATTGAGGCCGATGCAGCCCTGCGCCGTGTGTGTGTGACCAGCTCCGACGGCCTGAACACCAACAACTACGGCTGGTACTCCAACAGCCGTGTGGATGAACTGCTGACCGGTGCTGTGGTGGAGATGGACAAGGAAAAGCGTAAGGAGATGTACCACGAGGCCGAGCAGATCATCTATCTGGATGACCCGTTTGCCGTGTACATGAACCTGCGCAGCAGCCTGTATGTGATGACCGACAAGGTGGAGAACTTCGCCATCAACGCAGCACAGGTGGTCGAGTTTGAAAAGATCAAAGTGCGTGCCTGATCGGTAAGATCCGGAGCGCAACAAAGAACAGCGTCGGAGTGGCGTGTGCTATCCGACGCTGTTCTGATATTCAAAGGGGCAACATTATGCTGAAGTATATCGTAAAACGCATCCTGCAGATGATCCCGATGCTGATCATCCTTTCGGTGGTGGTGTTCGGCATGGTCCGCTTCATTCCCGGCGACCCTGTGACCATGAGTCTGGGCATGGGTGCGGGCAAGGAGGCCATTGCCGCCGAGACCGCACGTCTGGGGCTGGACAAGCCGCTGGTACAGCAGTATTTCATCTGGCTGAACAATATTTTCCATGGCGATCTGGGCACCTCCATTTCCACACATAAGAGCGTGCTGTATGAGATCGGCCGCCGTTTCCCGGTCACCCTCAAGCTGGCACTGGGTGCTACGGTGCTGTCCACTGTGGTGGGCGTTGTATTTGGTATCATTTCAGCTGTCACCCGTGGAAAATTAGCCGACAACATCCTCATGGTCACCTCACTGCTGGCAGTGTCCACGCCCAGCTTCTTTCTGGCCATGCTGCTCATGCTGGCGTTCTGCCTGCACTTCCACTGGTTTGCCGTAAGCGGCTTTGACAGCTGGCGCAACATGGTGCTGCCCATTGTGACCCTTGGTATGCAGGAGGTGGGCTACATCACCCGCATCACCCGCTCGGCCATGCTGGATGTGCTGGGAGAGGACTATATCCGGACTTCCCGTGCACGGGGCGTGTCGGAGTTTGTGGTGGTGTGCTCCCATGCCTTTAAAAATGCGATCATTCCGGTCCTCACCTCGGTGGGTCTGCGGTTCGGCTCGCTGCTGGCAGGTGCTACCCTGACCGAAACGGTCTTTTCCATTGCCGGCATCGGCCGCCTGACGGTGGATGCGGTGTCTCAGCGTGACTACCCGCTGATTCAGGGCTGTATTCTGGTGCTGGCTGTCACCTTTGTGCTGGTGAATACCATCGTGGACATCCTGTACACCGTGGCGGATCCCCGCATCCAGTTTGACTGAGGAGGAACCAAACTATGAAAAACCCTGTTCTCCACCGCTTTCTCCGCCGCAAAGTGTCTGTGGCAGCAGCCTGTGTGCTGTTGGTCATCATTCTGGCTTGCGTGCTGGGGCCGGTATTCATCCACACCGATCCGCTGGCACAGGATCTGCTGCAGAGCTACCAGAATCCCAGTGCCGAGCACTGGTTCGGCACCGACAATCTGGGCCGTGACACCTTTATCCGCATCCTGTACGGCGGCCGCAACTCTCTGAAGATCAGCTTTGAAGGTGTGGCTCTTGGCACGGTATTGGGTGTGCTGCTGGGTGTGTGCGCCGGTTACTTTGGCGGTATGGTAGATACCCTGATCTGCCGTCTGGTGGATATTCTTTTGGCATTTCCCGGCCTGCTGCTTGCCATTGCAGTTGTTGCCGTGCTGGGCAACGGTATGCAGAACACCGTCATTGCTATTTCCATCTTCTCCATTCCCGGTATGGCCCGCATGGTGCGTGGTGAGGTGCTTACCCTGCGCAACAGCGAGTATATTGCCGCCTGCCGTGTGATGGGCGAGGGAAATGCACAGATCATCTTTACGCATGTCATTCCCAATGCAGTGTCTCAGATCATTGTCAATGCCACACTTTCTCTGGGCACTGCTATCCTTACGGCTTCCTCGCTGTCCTTTCTGGGTCTGGGCGTAACGCCGCCGGACCCCGAGTGGGGCTCCATGCTGAGTCAGGCCCGTGAGGTGCTGCGGAGCAGCCCTCTGCAGGCCGTGATTCCGGGTCTCGCTATCACCCTCACGGTGATGAGCTTCAGTCTGGTGGGCGACGGCCTGCGTGATGCGCTGGATCCCCGCCTGAAAAACGTATGATGAGAGGAGGGTTTTCAATATGCAGGAACCGTTGTTGAGCGTCCGTGATCTGAAAACCTATTTTTATACCGAGGAGGGCGTGATGCCCTCGGTGGATGGGGTAAGCTTTGATCTGGCTCCCGGCGAAACGCTGGCCATCGTTGGCGAATCCGGCTGCGGCAAAAGCGTGACCAGCCTGTCCATCATGGGGTTGGTCCAGACCCCTCCGGGCAAGATCGTGAACGGCGAGATCCTCTATCAGGGACAGGATCTGCTGAAAAAGAGCAAAAAGGAAATGCGTGCCATCCGTGGCAACGAGATCTCCATGATCTTCCAGGAACCCATGACCAGCCTGAATCCCGTATTTACGGTAGGGCAGCAGATCATGGAGTCCTTCCGCATCCATCAGGGCCTGAACAAAAAACAGGCCAGGGAAAAGACCATTGAGATGATCCGGCTGGTGGGCATCCCTGCTCCGGAAAAAGTCGTGGACGAGTACCCCCACGAACTCTCAGGCGGTATGCGCCAGCGCATTATGATCGCCATGGCACTGGCCTGCAACCCCAAGGTGCTGATCGCTGATGAGCCCACCACTGCATTGGACGTGACCATTCAGGCTCAGATCATCCGCCTGATGTGCCGCCTGAAGGAAGAGACCGGTACGGCCATCATCTTGATCACCCATGATCTGGGCGTGGTGGCACAGATCGCACAGAACGCCATGGTCATGTACGCCGGTCAGGCTGTGGAGTATGCCCCGGTGCGCTCCATTTATAAAGATCCCTTGCATCCCTACACGCAGGGCCTGCTCAAGAGCATCCCAAAGCTGAACGAATCGTCTGACACTCTGTACAACATCAAAGGCACCGTGCCCAGCCCCAAGGATTACCCCAAGGGCTGCCGCTTCTGCCCCCGGTGCGACTGTGCCAAAGCGGTGTGTGCTGAAAAGCAGCCCCCGCTGATAGAGCTGCCGGATGGCCGCAAGGTGCGCTGCTGGAAATACGATGAAACGGAGGCGAAGAACTTTGGCTGATGCATTGCTGGAGGTGCAGAACCTCAAGATCTATTATCCGGTCAAATCACGGAACGCCATCGGCGGCAAGGTGTCCTACGCCAAAGCCGTGGACGGCGTGAGCTTTACGGTCCGCCGGGGTGAGACTTTTGGCGTAGTAGGTGAGTCCGGCTGCGGCAAGTCTACCACCGGCAAGGCCATTGTGCGCCTGCTCAAGCCTACCGAGGGCCACATCCTGCTGGAGGGCAAGGAGATCTCCGACATTCCCCGCAAGGAGCTGGCAAAGCATATCCAAATCATCTTTCAGGACCCATACTCCTCGCTGGACCCCCGCATGACGGTAGGCCGCTGTATTGAAGAACCTTTGAAAGTACAGGGTGTCGGCACGGCTGCTGAGCGTCGGTCCAAAGTGCTGGAGTTGATGAAAGAAGTGGGACTGCGGGAAGAACAGTATACCCGCTTCCCCCACGAGTTTTCCGGCGGTCAACGCCAGCGCATTGGCGTGGCACGGGCCATTGCTTTGAACCCGGATCTGGTGATCTGCGATGAGCCGGTGTCGGCACTGGATGTATCCATTCAGGCCCAGATCCTGAATCTGATGCAGGAGCTGCAGAAAAAGTACGGCCTGACTTATATTTTCATTTCCCATAACCTCAGTGTGGTCAAGCATCTGTGCGACCGCATTGCAGTGATGTATCTGGGCCATATCGTAGAACTGGCAGACCGTGATACCCTGTTTGCCAACCCGGCTCATCCCTACACCAAGGCACTGCTGGCTGCCATTCCGGTACCGGACCCCGACGTGCAGAGCATGAGCGGTGAACTGACCGGCGATGTGCCCAGCCCGCTGAACCCGCCCAAAGGTTGCTGCTTCCACACCCGGTGTCCTTACGCCACGGAACGCTGCCGCACCGAAGCACCGCAGCTGCACAATGTGGCACCGGGCCACAGCGTGGCCTGCCATCTTTGTGAACCGAACCAAAAATAAAGGAGCGTGGAAACCATGATCAAACGTGAACTGAAGCAGGAGCTGGAGGTATCCAGCTGGGAACGGGTGGCTTATACCCCCGATGAAGAGCTCAATGCCTTGCAGGCCAAACTGGATGCAGACCCGGAAAATGCTGAGCTGTGGATGGAAAAAGGCCTGCTGCTGGGCCGCGCTTTCCTTTGCCGGGAAGCAGGGGAGTGCTTTGACCATGCCATTGCACTGGACCCCTTCAACGGCGTGCTGTACCGTCACCGTGCTCATCGCTTTTTGTCCCAGTGGCGTTTTGAAGATGCCCGGGCCGATTTCACACTGGCAGCTCGTCTGCTGCCGGAAGGTCATCCGGAGACCTGGAATGTGTACTACCATCTGGGCCTTGCCAACTTCCTGCTGGGAGACTACCAGAAGGCTGCCAAAGCGTACCAGAGCTGTCTGGAGCTTTCTCACACCGACGATGAGATCATTGCCGTGTGCGACTGGTACTACATGACCGAGCTGCGTCTGGGCGACCGTGCCGCCGCCGAAAAGCTGCTGGACAATGTGCACGAAGACTTTAAGCCCGGCGAGAGCAAAGATTATTTCCGCCGTCTGCTCATGTACAAAGGCATCCTCAAGCCGGAGGAAGTTCTGCCGGAGGACATCAGCACGCTGGAGCCTCTGGACCTCATCACCATGGGCTTTGGCCTGTCCAACTATTACCGCTACCACAACGAGCCCGAAAAGGCAGATCAGGTGGTGGATATGATCCTTGCCGCCGGTGACAGCAGTGACTGTTACACAGCGTTTGGATATCTCGCCGCAAAAGTTGACCGGAAAAATCAGGCAGCAGCTGCTGCACAGGAGGATTGAATCATGATTGAACGTGATCTGAAGCAGGAACTGGAAGTATCCAGCTGGCAGCGGGTGGAGTACACCCCCGATGAAGAGCTCAGTGCCATACAGGCTAAGCTGGATGCAGACCCGGAAAATGCCGATCTGTGGATGGAAAAAGGTCTGGTGCTGGCAGGCAGCTCCCTGTACCGTGAGGCCGGTGAGTGCTACGCCCACGCCATTTCTCTGGCACCCTTCAATGGCCTGCTGTATCGCCATCGGGGCCACCGTTTTCTGTCCCAGTGGCGTTTTGAAGATGCTCTGGCCGACTTTACGCTGGCCTCCCGCCTGATCCCGGAGAACTGGGATGTGTGGTATCATCTGGGTCTGTCCTATTTCCTGCTGGGCGATTACAAAAAAGCCGCCAAGGCTTACCAGCGTTGTCTGGAACTGACCACCACCGAGGATGCCATGATCGCCGTGTGCGACTGGTACTACATGACCGAGCTGCGTCTGGGTGACCGTGCCGCTGCTGAGAAGCTGCTGGACAATATCCAGCCGGACTTCAACCCCGGTGACAACACCGCCTACTTCCGCCGCCTGCTCATGTACAAGGGGCTGGTCAAGCCGGAAGAGGTTCTGCCCAAGGATCTGAACGATCTGGCACCCATTGAGCTCATCACCATGGGCTTTGGCCTCTCCAATTATTATTGGTATAACGGCGAGCAGGACAAGTCCAACCAGATCATCGACATGATCCTCAAGGCCGGCGACGAGAACGAATGTTATTTTGCCTTTGGCTATCTGGCTGCCAAGGTGGACAAGAAGAACCGTACCGCACAGGGCTGATAAGCCGGAAAGGAGAGGCAGCATGAGTGTTTCCAAACAGCATCAGGTGGCAGACCCCGAGCGCACGGTACAGCCCCTGAGCGAAGAAGTAAAGGCCGTGGATGCAAAGCTGGCCAAAGACCCCGACAATGCGCAGCTCTGGATGGAGCGTGGTCTGGCCCTGAGCGGTCAGAGCCTGATGCGTGAGGCCGTGGAAGCTTACTCCCGTGCCATTGCACTGGACCCCTTCAATGGTGTACTGTACCGGCACAGGGGACACCGGCATCTGAGCTGCTGGCAGTTTGAGGATGCTGCAGCCGATTTTGCCACGGCGGCCCGTCTGCTGCCGGCAGATCACCCCGAAACCTGGAACGTGTGGTATCATCTGGGTCTGGCATGGTATCTGATGGGGGAGTACGGCAAGGCCGAGCAGGCATACCGGAAATGCTACGCCATCACCAACCCGGCAGACCTGATCAACTTCTGTCCCATCACCGACTGGCTGTGGCGCACCGAAATGCGTCTGGGCAAGACCGAGGAGGCCAAAGCCCTGATCGCCGCTCTGCCCGCAGACTTCGACATCGAGATGGAGCCCTGCGGCTACTCTCGTGTATGCGCCATGTATCAGGGCCGGGTCAAGCCGGAAGAACTGATCGAGGGACGGATGCTGCCGGAGCGGCTGGATGCCATGACCATGGTATATGCGTTGTCCAACTACTACCATGTGATGGGCAACGAAGCCCGTTCCAACGAGCTGATCGAGGAGACTTTAAACTTCGGCGATGCCGAGTGGTGGTGCGCCTTTGGTTATCTGGCCGCAATGCAGGACAAAAAAGCCCGCACCGCTGCCAGCCAGAAAGATCACAGCCTGATCCAGCGTTTCGATACCGCCCACGGTCTGGACCGTCTGGTCGTTCATAACGGCGTTGCCTGGTTTACCGGCCACAGTGCCCGCCCCGGCTACAGCACTCTGGAAGAGCAGACTCAGGCCGTTGTGAATCGTTACGATGAGTTGTTTGCACAATTCGGCCTGAAAAAGAAGAACATTCTGTCCTTCAACGCCTATCTGACCGACATCGAAAACATTGAAGAATTCAATCGGGTGTTCTATCCCTGGTTGGAAAAAGATGGATGTTCTGCTGCCGGTGTCTGTGTCGAGGCCAAACCCGCCGGCAAAGACAACCTGCTGGAGCTGCAGCTGATGGTAGCGGTTGATTCGCTCTGATTTGTCCTATCCCTGCACTTTTTCTTAAGGTTCAACCATCCCTCAGAATCATTCCACCAAGCACAAACCCACGATTTTCCGTCGAAAGCACGGTGTAAATCGTGGGTTTTTCTGTTTTCATGCAGCAGATCCCCAAAATCGGGATAAAATCAAAAAACTTTATGTTGACAAGACATCAAGACAAGTATATAATCAAACATGAAAACAACAAGGCATCGAAGCGAAGAGGTTTGCGATGCAGATTTGGATAGGAAACAGATTAAGGAGAACTTCAATGACTCAGAGACAAAAAGGTGCTTTGTACATGATTTTGTCAGCACTGTGCTTTGCATCCATGCAGGTTGTGGTGCGGTTGAGCCGCGAGATCCCTACCATGGAGCAGATTTTCATGCGGAACTCGTTTGTGCTGATCGTTTCTGCAATTATCATCATTCGCAAGAAAGGCTCACTGTTTGGCCCGGCCAAGTATCAGCCGTATCTGTTCGGCCGGTCTTTCTTTGGCTTTCTGGGGCTGATCACGCTGTTTTATGCATCCAGCCATGCAGCACAGGGTGATGTGACGATCCTGAACAAGCTTTCTCCCATCTGGGTCACGATTCTGGCGGTTGTCTTTATGAAAGAAAAGCTGCCCAAGATCCAGATCCCGGCGTTGGCTCTTTCGATGGTGGGCGCATTTATCGTGTTCCAGCCCAGCTTTGAATCTAACCCCATCCCGCTGGCAGTTGCATTTTTGTCTGCTCTGACTTCCGGCACCGCCTACACCTTCCTCTCTTTCTTTAAGGGAAAGGTGGATGGCCTGACGGTCATGATGCACTTTTCGACCTTCAGCGCAGTGGCATCCATTCCCTTTATGCTGAAAGATTTTGTTGTGCCCAACTTCAGACAGGCAATTCTGCTGCTCCTCATCGGTGTATTTGGCTCCCTTGGGCAGGCCTTTATTACCTATGCTTATCGCTTTGCTCCGGCTTCGGAGATCAGCATCTATAATTACTCTGGCATTATTTTCAGCATGATCCTTGGCTTCTTCATTCTGGGTGAACCGGTGAAATTCACGTCCGTGATCGGCGGTGCTTTGGTAGCAGCTGCCTCTATCATGGTCTATGTTTACAACAATCGGAAGAATCGGCAGGAGGGAGACGAAAACCAGAAATAATCATTGCTCCTAAAGCGAAAGTATGCTATTATGGACATAAGTAGCATACGGAAACTCTTTCTCGTTGTTTGGCAACTTATCAACCTGAGAAACCAAAAAACGATTGGAGAGTTTTACTATGTGGACGAAAAAAGAAAGATTTGAAGCAGTTCTGAACCATGAGCTGGCAGACCGCCCGCCGGTATCGGCATGGCGTCACTTCACGGAGAATGAGCACAGCGGTGCAGACCTCTTTGTGGAGACGATGCTGAAGTGGCAGAACACTTATGACTGGGACTATGTCAAGCTCCAGCCCCGCGCCTCTTACTATGAGGAAGCATGGGGCGGCCAGTTTGACTTCAACGACTATGAGGGTGTTCTGCCCAAAGTCGTGAAGGGCCCCATCAGCGGTGTGGAAGATCTGGAAAAGATCACGGTTCTGCCGGGCGATCAGGGTGTGTTTGCAGAGCAGATCGACGTCATCAAGAAGATGAAGGCAGGTCTGAAAGAGGACATTCCCATGTTCCAGACCATGATGTGCCCCACCAGTGTGCTGCAGAAGCTGTGCGCCGTCAACCCCATCGGCCGTTATCGTCCTGCAAGCCGGGATGACCTGATGATGACTCTGATGCACAATCAGCCGGAGCTGGTTCACAAGACCCTGCAGAACATTACCGATACCATGGCCGATTACTCCAAGCACCTCATTGAGGATGCCGGTCTGTACGGCGTATTCTACGGCGCAACCGGCCTGTCTCGTTCTACCTACCTGACCAAGGAAGAGTGGGAAGAGTTTGTCAAGCCCTATGACCTGCAGATGATGGAAGTGCTCAAGCCCTGCAAGATCATGGTCCATGCCTGCGGCCTTGAGGTCAACCCGGAGTATTTTGCACACTATCCCATCGACATCCTGCACTGGCCTGAGAGCGCAACCGGCAATCCCAAGCTGGATACCGCACCGCAGTGGCTGGACAAGTCCATCACCCCGATGGGCGGCTGTGATGAGCGTCTGTTCGGTCAGCACAAGGCAAAGGAAATTGCCGAGCTGACCCGCAACACCCTGCAGCGGATGAAGAACATCCCCTTTGTGCTGGCACCGGACTGCTCTCTGGCAACCAACACCTATGACGATGAGCTGCGTGCCTTTATCGAGGCAGCACATTCCAACGATTGATCTTCTTTTTCGTACCCCTTTGTCTGTATGCTGAACCTTGCATGAATGGAGATATACGTCTCTCTGCAA
>CALDNF010000020.1 GCA_937917475.1 uncultured Faecalibacterium sp. | reverse complement strand
GCACATCTTCCGGCAGACTGCTGGAAGCACCCTGCAGATACATTTCCTCGGTGTTTTCACCGCAGGGCTCCACAAAGATGGGGTGGCGGTCCTTGCCCGCAAAGCGCACCACCTTGTCTTCGATGGAGGGGCAATACCGGGGGCCCACACCCTCGATCATTCCGCCGTACAGAGGGCTGCGCTGAATGTTATCCAGAATAATTTTGTGGGTCTCGGGGTTGGTATAGGCGATCCAGCACTCCACCTTGTTGTGCATGGGGGCATCCGTCAGAAAGCTGAACGGCTGAAGTTCATTGTCCGGGTCACCGGGCTGGCACTCCAATTGGGAGAAATCGATGCTCCGGCGATGGACCCGGGCGGGGGTGCCGGTTTTGAACCGGCGAAGGGGCAGGCCCACCTCCTTCAGGCTCTCGGTCAGGGCCTTGGCGGCGTGCATCCCATCAGGGCCGGAAGCATACCATGCATCGCCCACAAAAATTTTTCCGCCCAGATTGGTGCCGGTGGCAATGACCACGCACTTTGCACCGTACTCGCCATTGAGCTGGGTGACCACTCCCCTCACCCGGCCATCTTCGACCTCGATCTTTACCACCTCGGCCTGATGGATAGCAAGGCCGGGGGTGAGTTCCAGTGCGTGCTTCATGTATTCGTGGTAGCGTTTTCGGTCAGTCTGTACCCGCAGGGCATGGACGGCCGGGCCCTTGCCCTTGTTGAGCATCCGGCTTTGCAGGTAGGTGGCATCCGCCGCCAGACCCATCACGCCGCCCAGCGCATCCAGCTCCCGCACCAGCGTGCCCTTTGCGGTGCCGCCGATGCTGGGGTTGCAGGGCATATTTCCGATGGCATCCAGACTCATGGTGAACACCGCCGTTTTTGCACCGAGAACGGCGGCAGCATGGGCCGCTTCAATACCCGCATGGCCCGCACCAATCACGATGACGTCATAATCTCCCAAATGATTCACGTTTGTTTCCCTCTATTTGTAGTTTCTCAAACAGCAGTCTGTCAGAGCCGTAGGTGTTTCCCAGCGGTGCGGCGGGTGTTTCCCCAAGCAAGTGTCCGACGGGTGGGACCCTGTTGCCGCAGGCAATAGGGCGGGGTATGGAATCCCCGACTCACTTGCGGGGGGAACACCCGCTGTGCCGCTGCCGGTCACTTCCCAACGCAGAACCGCTCGAACACCTCATTGATGACAGCTTCAGAAGCGTTTTCTCCGGTCAGCTCACAGAGCGCATCCAGTGCATCGTCCACACAGACCGAAACAGCATCCAAGCCAAAACCGCCTGCCACGGCATCCAGTGCACCGGCCACGGCATCCCGGGCTCGGGTGGCGGCGGAGAGCTGCCGCTGTCCCGACAGGCTGGCGGCGTGGGGGTCGATTTGATTTGTTCCCAGCAGACGGGCCACTGCTGCCGAAATGACCCGGCGTGCACCCTCTTCCTGACAACAGACCGGAATCACCATAGCAAAATACGGTGCAATGAGCTCTGCATCAAACTGCGTGGGCTTATCTTCCTTATTCACCAGCGCAATAGCCGGGCGGCCTGCGCATCGCTGCGCCAGCTGCAAGTCTTCCCGGGTGGGCGGCTCGGAACCGTCGAACACCGCAAGGATGAGCCCCGCCTCGTCCAGCTTCTTCCAGCTGCGGCGGATGCCTTCGGCTTCGATGAGGTCATCGGTCTCCCGGAGTCCGGCGGTATCAAACAGGTTCAACCGGACATCTCCCAGCCGCACCGCCTGCTCCACCACGTCCCGGGTGGTACCCGCCACCGGGGTGACAATGGCCCGGTCAAACCCGGCCAGCAGGTTCAGAAGGGTGGATTTTCCCGCATTGGGACGGCCCACGATGGCGCAGTCCACACCCTCCCGCAGGACAGCCCCGGCATCGTAATTCCGGATAAGAGAGTCCAGCTCTTCCCGGACGCCGGTCAACACCGTGTTCAGATGAGCATCCCCCAGCTCCGGCACATCTTCCTCCGGAAAGTCCACCCAAGCCGACAGATGAGCCTGCAAAGCGGTCAGGCTCTCCTTTTGTGCATTGATCTTTTTTGCCAGTGCACCGCTCAGGGAAGCATTTGCCAGTGCTGCCCCCTGCCGTCCATCGGCCGAGATGAGGTCCATAACAGCCTCAGCCTGCGTCAGCCCCAGCTTGCCGTTCAGATAGGCACGGCGGGTGTACTCGCCGGGTGCTGCCGGAGAAGCCCCCGCTTCGATGCAGGCTTCCACCAGCCTCCGGGCCACCGCACTGCCGCCGTGGCAGGATAATTCCACCACATCCTCCCCGGTATAGCTGCGGGGTGCCCGGAAGAAGAGGGCTACACCCTCGTCAAAGGTGTCCTCTCCTTCCACAAAATGCCCGAACAGAGCCGTATACCCCTTGGCCTCCATTACCTTTTTGCCGGGGTTTGCCGGGCGGAATACCCGCTGGGCCACCGCATAGCTTTCCGGGCCGGACAGCCGCACTACAGCGATGCCCCCGGCCCCCGGGGCCGTAGCAATGGCTGCAATGGTCGAATTCAGCATCTGGTCTCCTCCCTTCCCCCGCTGAGGGGATATTCAGAAATATTGTACCACGAACCGTTTCAAAAAGAAACACCCCGCCCCGGCTCCGGACAGATTTTCCACTTAAAATCAAATTCATGTGGAAAACTCCGCACAAAAAAGAGGTCTTTCCCACTATGGGAAAGACCTCCGGGTTTTATAAACAGGTCAGCCGATCAGATCTCGATCTTGCCGAAGCTGAAATCGGCAAAATCATCCACCCGCTCGGTGCGCTTGGGTGCCACCGGCTCTGCGTTTTCCGCATCACGGGGTGCATAGGTGCGCTCGGGCACACCGGAAGGCCGGGGACCACGGCCGGGCCGGCCACCATTGCGGTAGCCGCCGTTCCGTCCGCCACGCTCGTTCCGGTCACCGCCACGGTAGCCGCCGTTGCGGTTTCCGCCGGGCCGACGGCCATTGCCGCCACGGCCGCCACGAGGACGACGCTCGCCGTAGGTGTTCTCGGTCTGTGCATTGGGGTCGGTGGAGTAGATGACCACACGGCGGTCACGGCCCTCGCCCTTGCTCTCGCTGCGGACGCCCTCCATCTTGCCGATGGCAGAATGGATGATCCGACGCTCGTAGGGATTCATGGGCTCCATGGCAAAGCTGCGGCCGGTCTTGCGGACCTTTGCACCGATCCGCTGTGCCAGAGCCGTCAGGTCGCTTTCCCGCTTGCCCCGGTAACCGGCAACATCCAGACCCAGCTTGATGTAATCGCCTTCGAGGCGGTTTGCCACAAGGCTTGCCAGATAGGACAGGCTCTCCATGGTCTCACCGCGGCGGCCGATGAGGGCACCCAGCTTCTCACCATCCAGCCGGATGATGGTGGCTTCGCCCTTCTGCACCGCACTGAACGTCACGTTCTGCACGCCCATCTTGGAGATGACATCCTGCAGGTACTCCACAGCAGCCTTGACCTTGGCATTTTCCTCAATGTTGATGGGGACTTCCGGCTCTTCGCCCTCCGGCACTGCCTCAGCGGCAGGCTCTGCGGGGGCAACTTCTGCTGCGGGGGCGGCCATTTCAGCCTTCACCGGCTCAGCAATGGGAGCGGCAGGCTCCTCTGCCTTGACCTCTTCCACCACCGGTGCAGCCTCCACATGCTCCTCCACGGCGGGAGCAGGGACTGCCTTGGGGGCATCGGGCTCCTCCACCTTGACCAGAACTTTGGCCGGGGTGAGCTTCAGGCCCAGAAAACCGGTTTTCTGGGGCATCTCGAGCACTTCATAGCTCACGTTGAGGTCATCGGCCTGAACACCCAGCAGGGCGCAGGCTTTTGCACGGGCTTCATCAACCGTCTTGCCGGTTGCTTCCTGAGTACGGATCATAACCCTTAGTCCTCCTTTTTCTTTTCCAGCTCGCTCAGGGGTACGGTACGCTCATCTTTGTAGCGTTCTGCATCCAGCTGGCGGGCATACTCCAGACGACGCTTGTTCATCTCACTTGCAGAGACGTTCTTTTCCACGGTCTGGCCGGTCTTTTCGTCGGTGACCTTGATGGTGGTGCTCTTCACGCCCCGCTTTTCTTCCTTCTTGCGGGCAGCCATCTCGGCCAGCACTTCTTCCTTGATCTTCTGCGGATCATAGACCTTCTTCATGACGATGCTCTGCACGGTCATGAGGATGTTGGAGACCACATAGTACAGAGAGAATGCGCAGGGAACGGTAAAGCAGAAGAACAAATACATCAGCGGCATCATGTACATGGTCAGCTTCATGCTGCCCTGCATCTCCTGACCGGAGGCCTTCATGCTGATGTGGGTGGACAGGAACATGGTCACGATGGCCAGAACCGGGAAGATCAGCAGAGGAAGATTCTCTGCGGAAAGGTTATACTGGGGCACACGGGTCAGATCAATGCCGAAGAAGTCCATGTGATGGCCGAACTCGGCTATGGTGCTGACCTGATCCGGGGTAAAGCAGCTGGTAACGGTGCTCTCACCGGCCAGAACCTGCGCAATGATGTTGGTATCCCGTGTCACCTGCGTAAAGCTGATGCCCAGAGCCGTCATGGCCTCTCCTGCGGCGGTGATGGCATCGGTGCCGATGTGGAAGATGCGCTGCAGGGGCCGGTACACGACCTCGATGACGCCGAACATGACCAGGAAATTGACCAGCATGGGCATGCAGCCTGCGGAAGGCTTATAGCCGTACTGCTGCAGCTTGAGCATCTCCTCCTGCTGCTTTTCGGGCTTGTCCTTGTACTTTTTCTGGATGTCCATCAGCATGGGCTGGAATGCGCTCATCCGAGCCATGCTCTTCTGCTGATTGAGCTGAAGCGGGATCTTCACCAGTGTGATCAGGAGGGTGAACAGGATGATGTCCCAGCCATAGTTCGGGATCAGTTTGTAGATCCACTCCATTACATAGCCGAGAGGCCAGCCGAGGATGTATAAAGGGTTCATATCTTCGTCCATTCTGCCCCGCCTGTGGCACGGGACGTCTTATTTTTTGTTGAAGGACACCCCGCCCACAGTGCGGTGCGTCACAAGAAGCAGATTAAATCTCTCAAGAGCGATGCCCCCGCCGCTTTTGGAAGAGTTTCGACGGCGACAGCTCCCGGTCAGGGCTGACCCACCGGCCCTTGGGGGGCACCGGGTCATAACCCCAGCGGCCCAGCGGATTGCACCGGGCGATCCGCCCGGCTGTCAGCAGCAGGCCCTTGATGCAGCCATGGGTCTCGATGGCTTCGATCCCGTAATGGCTGCACGAAGGGGAAAAGCGGCAGTTGCGGCCCAGCCCCGGGCTGATGAACCGCTGGTAAAAGCGGATCATCCCGCAGAGGATGCGCTGACCGATGTTTTTCCGGCTCATCCCTGTGTGGGATCTGCCCGGCGTGCAGGCGGCAGGGTGGCAGAGGGCGGCGCATCGGGCCGCTTCGCCTTATCCGGCAGGCCGGCCTGCGCAAAAAGCTTTGCCACCACGCTGCTGAGCTGCCAGCTCTTGAGGTGGGGGGTGATCCCCCGGGCGACAAAGATCAGATCATAGCCGCCGATGTTGTAGTCCAGATGCTCGTCAATGGCCGCCTTCATCACACGCCGTGCACGGTTGCGCTGGACGGCATGGCCCACCTTCTTGGTGGCAGTCAGGCCCACCCGGGTCTTTTTGCCCCGGGTCTTGAGGACGTAAAGCACCAGTGCCGGGTTGACATAGGACTTGCCCTTGGCATAGACCCGCCCGAATTCATAATTGCGGCGGATGGGACGATAACGCATTTCCGGCACCTCCTTTTTGGGAATTTCGTTTTGTTTTGCGGGCACTGCCTGCAAAAGGCAATGCTCAGGTTTCAGTATAGCAAAAAAACGCCGACTTTGAAAGTCCGTCGGCGGGTTTTGTGGTACAATTCTCAGCAAAAATTTTAGTGATTTTGCTCAACAGGGTAAAAAAGAAGGCCGCTAATTCAATATCAGCGGCCTTGTGTGCGCATTGTTCAATTCTGCGCCCGACCCTTTGCAGTACAGCAGGGATCAGACGGTCAGGCTCTTGCGGCCCTTAGCACGGCGAGCATTGATGACCTTGCGGCCGTTCT
>CALDNF010000019.1 GCA_937917475.1 uncultured Faecalibacterium sp. | reverse complement strand
CCCCAAGGGCGAGTACGCCGAGCAGGAGATCTTCTCGCTGGAGGAGCTGGTCAAGATCTGGTCTCCGGAGGGCATTTCCAAGTCCCCGGCCATCTTCGACCCCCTCAAGCTGAGGGCCATCAATGCCGAGTATATCCGCCGTCTGTCTCCCGAGGAGTTCCTTGCCAAGGCAGAGCCGTGGATCGATCAGGCGGTCCACACCCCCATCAACAAGAAGCTGCTCTGCGCAAACCTGCAGCCCCGGTGCGAAGTGCTGGGCGAGATCCCCGAGCAGCTGGACTTCTTTGACGAGATGCCGGAGTATGACGTGAGCCTTTACGCCAACAAGAAGCAGAAAACCACCCCCGAGACCGCCAAGGAGGCACTGGAAGCCCTGCTGCCGGTGCTGAGCGACGAGGGACTGGACTTCAATGACCGGGATGCCGTCTTTGAAGCCTGCAAGGCCAAGGCCGAAGAGCTGGGCAAAAAGAACGGCTGGCTGCTCTACCCGCTGGGCATCGCCCTTTCCGGCAAGCAGCGCACCCCCGGCGGTGGTACCGATCTGGCCTGCATGATGGGCCGGGAAAAGACCCTTGCCCGTGTCAAGGCCGCCATCGAAAAGCTGAATGGGTAACGGCGAATAAAAGCAGGAGAATTTCTTTGGAGAAATCCGTTCTTTCTGCTGAGAGATGCCGCTTCTCCGCATACTTCCAAAAAACGCCCCGCCGATGCGCTAGAGTATATGCGAAAGGCGGGGGAAAACAGAACACGCAACGCAAAAGATCCCCGCCGGAAAGCGGGGATTTTTTCATGCTGGGATCGTCAGGCTTTTTGACCGGGTCACCCGGCGCAGCCGCCCGGCCCATGGCCTCTGCACTGGCAGCAAGGGCAGCAGTCCGTCCGGTGCTGCGCCGGTGCGCTGCGCTGGCGGTGGGGTTTGCGGGGGGATGGGCGGTTCTCTACGATGCACTGCTGCCCTTTGGGCTGGGGCTGACGCTGGGCCTTGGGGAGGACTGCTTTGCCCCCTGCGCAGCAGGGGCGGTGCTGGGCGTGCTGTTCCATGGTTTTGGTGAACTCTCGCTCCGGAGCGTCTGCATCCTCTGTGCGGTGGGGGCAGCGGTGGCAGTACGGTGGCTCCGGCCCGGAAAATTCATCCCCGCAGCAGCAGTGGGCTGTGGGACGCTGCTGGTCTGTGCACTGGGCTTTGTGGGCGCAGCCGGGCGGGAGCTGGTGCTTTACTGCGGGGCGGATGCTCTGCTGGCAGCGGCTCTGGGCTGGGCCCTGCGGCGGTTCCCACCCGAAAAGCCCGGCTTTGGCACTCTGCTGCTCTGTGCCCCGCTGGCAGCGGCTCTGGGCGGCATAAAGCTCGGAACGGTATCGCTTGGCGTTCTTGCCTGCGCCGCCGCAGAAGCCGTTCTGTGCAGCCGTGGACAGGGCAGGGAGGCTCTCTGCTTTGCCGCTGTCACCGGTGCGGCCCTCTGCGCCGTTGACCCGGCTCTTGCGCCTGCCGCAGCGGGGCTTTCCTGCGGGACGGCTGCCGCCGCCCTCCTTGCGCCGGGGCAGCGGCTGGAAAGCCTTGCAGCCTGCGCCGGGGGCTGCATCACGGGGGTGCTCTGCGTGCAGGCTCCGGGCAATGCCTTCGGAACGTTGTTTGGCTGCGGGCTGGGCCTTGGAGCGGCGTTCTGCCTGCCCAGACAGTGGCTTGTGCCGCCTGCCCCGGCAGCACCCGAAGAAACGGCGCAGCGGCCCCGGATGACGGCGGCGGCTACCCGGCTGGAAGCCGTGGCTGCAAGCCTGTCCTCGCTGGCGCAGACGGTCAATGACGTGTATGAGGCCCTGCCTCGGCGGTGCGAGGGCTTTGGCTGGGTCATCGACAATGCCCATGATTCGCTCTGCTTCAACTGCGGGAGGCGGGACATCTGCTGGAAACAGGAATACCAGACTACCCGCTCGGGAATGGAGGCTCTGCGTCAGCCGCTGGAACAGCTGGGACACCTGACCCCGCAGGACCTGCCCGGCACCCTTTCCCGCTGCATCCATCCGGCTGCGCTCTGTGCGGCATTCAACCGGGCCTTTGCCCTCTACCGCAGCCGGAAAGAGGCCCATGTCCATGCCGAGGCCATGCGGGTGGCACTGACCGAACAATATAGTGCCGTGGCCGATGCGCTGGGTGTGCTCAGTGAGCAGCTGGGCCGCCCCGGCACGCCGGAACCCTATAAATCTGACCGTGTGGCATCGTTTTTTGGGACGCTGGGCACGCCGCCCATGGAGTGCGCTGTGACGCTGGATGATCTTGGACGCACCCGGGCGGCGGTGACCCTGCCCCGGACCCGGTTCTCCGGGGCGGAGCTGGAGGCTCTGGCGCAGGAGGTGGGCCGTATCTGCCGCCGCACCTTCAGCGTGCCGCAGGTGCTCTCCTGCAAGGGGATGACCACCCTGCTCTTTGCCGAAAAGCCCGCTCTCCGGGTGGTGTTCGGGATGGCGGGGGCAGCAGCCCGGGGCGGCATCTCCGGAGATGCGGTGCAGCAGTTCTGCAGCCCGGGAGCGGCACAGATGATCCTTTGCGACGGTATGGGCACCGGACGCCCTGCGGCAGTGGACGGTAACCTTGCCGCCGAGCTGACGGCCCGGCTGCTCAAGGCAGGGTTTACTGCGGAGCTTGCGGCCCGGCTGGTGAATGTGGCCCTTGCCCTCAAGAGCGATGAGGAGAGCGGGGCAACGCTGGACCTCATCAGCGTGGACCTTTACACCGGCACAGCCCGGCTCTTCAAGGCGGGAGCTGCTCCCGGCTTTCTGGTGCACGGCGGGCGGGCCCGGGCAGTGGGAGACGTGAGCCTGCCCATGGGGATCCTGGGGGAGGTGAATGGACAGAGCCGGATGGTGCACCTTGCGGCGGGCGATTACGCCGTGCTGGTGTCGGATGGGCTTCTGGTGGACGGTTCCGGCTGGGTCAAACAGCAGTTGGAGCTCAGCGCAGCGGCGGGAGATACGCCGGACAAGCTGGCCAAAACGCTGGTGGAGATGGCCCGCAATCGGGCTGAGGCCGCAGGCCGCCCCGATGATATCACCGCCGCTGTCCTCCGGCTGGAAAGCGGTTGAAATGTTCATAGAGGGTGGGTATAATAAAAACATCCTCGCCCTCTCAGTCATTGCTGTGCAATGCCAGCTCCCCCAAAGAGCAACGGCGACGACCGCCGCCAGCGGCGGAAACAGGGAGGAGCTGTTGGGGCAGCGGCCAGCAGGACACGAGTGCCGTCCAAGGCACGAAGTGAACGCTGGGAGCCGCAACTCGTTCAGCCCTTGGCAAACCGGGCAAGCTATGAGCAGACTGAGTTGAGCTTATGGTTTCGTAAAAGAGCGGGCCCTGCACTCAGGGGCAGGACAAAGGAGAACAGGATGCTTCAAATCAAAGTGGCACAGGACGGCAGCGGCGACTTTGCCGACATTGCCGAGGCGGTGCTGGCAGTGCCCTATGACACCCCGGCCTGCATCCGCATCGGGCCCGGTATTTACCGGGAAAAACTGGTCTGCGAAAAGCGCAGCATCACCCTGCGGGGGGCAGGGCCGGACAAAACAAAACTGGTCTGGGGCGATGGCGGAAAGCTGCCCCATCCGGATGGACGAATCACCCATACCTTCCGCAGCTATACGGCATTTTTCAGCGGAGATGAGCTGACGGTGGAAGATATGACCATCGAGAACGATGCAGGCCCCGGCAGCAAAGCCGGACAGGCGGTGGCAGCCTATGTGGACAGCAGCCGGGCGATATTCCGCAATGTACATCTGCTGGGCAATCAGGATACCCTGTTCTGCGCTCCGCTTCCGGAAAAAGAACGGGAAAAAGATGGTTTTCTCGGCCCCCGGGGGCTGGCACCCCGCAAGCCTACCGCCCAATATTATCACAACTGCACCATTGCCGGAGACATCGATTTCATCTTTGGCGGCGGAGATGCCCTCTTTGAACAGTGCACCCTCCGCACCGTGAACAACCACATCCCGCATAGCTACGTTACCGCCCCCTCCGGCTCTGCCGAAGGGCTGGGCTTTGTGTTCTGGGACTGTGATTTTGTTTCCGACTGCCCGGCGGGTACGGTGTATCTGGGCCGTCCGTGGCGGCCCACCGGCAAAACGGCGATGCTGGACTGCCGCATCGGGGCCCACATTGCTCCGGCGGGCTTTTCTCCCTGGAATGACCGCACCGACACAGACCTTGCCCGCTTTGCCGAGGCCGGAAGCACCGGCCCGGGCGCAATGCAGCGACCCGGCTGGGTGGAACGGCTCACGGCAGAACAGGCAGAGGCCCTGCTGCGCCGGGCCCGGAAGCTCTGCCGCCCGCAATAACAGGATAAAGGAAATGACACGATGAAAAAATTACCGGACGCCGTAAAATGGATCATCATCGCCGCCGTATTGGCAGCAATGGCTTATCTAATGTTTGCCGTCAATGACCGTGCTTCCCGGGTGAAAATGCCGGAGCCGGATGATACCTTTGGCATCTATCACTCGGCAAGTTCTGAAAATTGAACCAAAAGCAGAACGCCCCCCACGGCTTGCGGAACCGTGAGGGGCGTTCTGTTGCTTGGAGTATGTTAAAAGAAAGAGAGGATGGCGTTACTTGTTGGCTTTCTGCCACTCTTTCTCGGCCTTGAAAGCCTTATAGACTTCCAGCGGGCCTACGGGCATTGCCGGTGCAA
>CALDNF010000018.1 GCA_937917475.1 uncultured Faecalibacterium sp. | reverse complement strand
AGGGCGCTTGCCCCGTTGGTGCTGTCACCGTTGAGAACGGTGTCGCAGTTGTGAACGCTGATAGCTGCATCGATTGCGGTGCTTGCGAAGGCGCATGCCCCACTGGCGCAATCACTGCTGAATAATTTCAGCTGCGATTCTCACAAATACGCACATAAGAGCAGCAGACCTGTTATAAGCGGGTCTGCTGCTTTTTCGTTCCTGCACAATTTTTTGCAGGTTTTTCACCCAATATTTTGTATGAGGTTTCGCTGCCCGGATATGGAACATTCGACTGAGATTTTGTATAATAAAACAGAAGTATATTGCTCTGCGGTCCACCGTTTCGGCTCGGATGCTCTGCTGCTGGCCCGGTTTTCGGAGCCCAAGCGGGGGCAGCGGGTGGCGGACCTGTGCTCCGGCTGTGGCATCGTCTCGCTGGAATGGCACGACCGGGGCCACCGGGGCCCCTGTGCCGCCGTGGAATTGCAGCCGGAAGCCAGTGCACTGCTGGCTGAAGCCGTCCGGGTGCAGGGTTTCGACCACATCACCCCTTATTGTGCTGACCTGCGTTCCTTCCGGGAAGGGGAGGGGCAGTTCGACCTCTGCGCCTGCAACCCGCCCTATTTTACCGCCGGGCCCCAGAGCAGCAGCACCGCCCGGGCCACTGCCCGGCATGAGACGGACTGCGCTCTTGCGGACGTTGCCGCCTGCGCCTTTCGTCTTTTGAAGGACGGCGGGCGGCTTTCCCTCTGCCACCGGCCCGAGCGGCTGGCCGAAGTGCTGGCGGTGCTGCGGGCCCACCGGCTGGAACCCAAGCGGCTGGCCTTTGTGAAGAACCGGCCCGACGCCGCTCCCTGGCTCTTCCTTGTGGAAGCTCAGAAAAACCGCAAGACCGGGCTGCGGGTGGAACCGGACGTGCTCATCTCGGCAGGCAGTGCCCTGTATGGGCCCAACGCATCAACAACTTGAAATCAGGAGGCATCTATGGCCGGAACTCTCTATATCGTTGCCACCCCTATCGGGAATCTTGAAGATATGCCGCCCCGGGTGGCGGCCACCTTTGGCGCAGCGGACTTTATCGCTGCGGAGGATACCCGGGTGACCATGAAGCTGCTGAACTTTCTCGGCCTGAAAAAGCCGATGGTCAGCTACTATGAGCACGCCCTGCAGAAAGGCGAAGGCATCCTCCGCCGCATCGAGGCCGGGGAAAACTGTGCCCTCTGCTCGGATGCCGGAATGCCCTGTGTTTCCGACCCCGGCGAGGTCATCGTGCGGGACGCTCTGGCCCGGGGCATCAAGGTGGTGCCGGTGCCTGCTGCATCGGCCTGCGTCACGGCATTGGCCGTCTCAGGGCAGGACACCTCCCGCTGGGTGTTTGAGGGGTTTCTGCCAGTGAACAAAAAACAGAAGCGGGAGCGGCTGGCCGAACTGATGGGGGAGAAGCGGACCGTCATCTTCTATGAAGCCCCCCACAAACTGCGGACCACGCTGGATGATTTGACCGCCGCCTTTGGCGAGGAGCGGAGCATCACCCTCTGCCGGGAACTGACCAAGCTCCATGAAGAGATCTGGAAAACCACCCTCGGCGAAGCCGTGGCCCACTACAAAGAGAACGAGCCCCGGGGTGAGTATGTGCTGGTGATGGCCGGTGCGCCCGCCGCCGAAGAGGCTGAGACTCTGACGCTGGAGCAGGCCGCACAGCGGGCTCTGGAACTGACGCAGGAGGGCTTTGGCCCCACTGCCGCCGCCAAGGCCGCAGCGCAGGGCACCCCCTATTCCAAGAGCGAAGTGTACAAACAGCTGCTGGTACTCCAGCAGGGAGAATAATCTATTTTTGAGGAGGACTCCTTTCGTGACCAGACTTTTGATCCTGAGCGACAGCCATAACAGTCAGGATGCCATTGAGCGCATCCTGAAAGTAGAATATCCCAACATCGATGCCCTTATCTTTCTGGGCGACGGTCTGCGGGATCTGGAACTGGCGTTGACGCATTACCCCAAGCTGCGGGCCTATGCGGTGGCCGGTAACTGCGATTACGGTGCGCTGGAGCCCCTTGACGGTCTGGCAGCCTTTGATCAGGTGGTCGTTTTCTATACACATGGTCATATGTATGGAGTCAAATACGATCTGGACACATTGACTGATGCCGCTTCAGCCCGGGGCGCAGAGGTGGCTCTCTTTGGTCACACCCATGTACCGGTGGCTGAGCAGCGGGGCAAGGTGTTCCTGTTCAACCCCGGCTCCTGCGGCCGCTGTTACACCGGCCCCAACACCTACGGCATCCTGACGCTGGACAGCGGCAAGGTGACCGGCTATGAACACAAAGAGGTACCCAAAGCATGAGCATCAATGAGGTGCGCTATCTGCCCGAGTGCGGCAGCACCAACGCCTATGTAAAAGAACATTTTGAGGAGTTCGGCCCGGTGGCCGGTGTCTACACCACCAATCAGACCGCCGGGCGGGGGCGGCTGGGCCGCAGCTGGGTCAACGCCGAAGGCCGGGCCCTGTACTACACCGCTGCCATCCGGGAACCGCTGGCCCAGCCCTCTACTCTGCCGCTGCTGGCAAGTCTTGCAGTCCGGCAGCAGCTGGCCCTCCGCTATGGCGTGGACTGTCAGATCAAGTGGCCTAACGACCTTTTGTTGGGCGGTAAAAAAATCGTGGGCATCCTCTGCGAGAGCGTCAGCTACGGTTATCAGCAGCAGGGCCGGGGCATCCTCTGCGGCATCGGCATCAATCTGGCCCAGCCCCAGAGCTATTTCGATGCCGCCGATCTGCCCCACGGCACCTCGCTGGAGCTGCAAGGGGCCAAGGTGGACCTGTCCGCCGACCCCGAGTGGCTGGCCGAGGCCCTGACCGACTTTGGCTTTGACCGCCCCATGTACGTCTTTGCCCGGGAAGGCTTTGCCCCCTTCCGGGAGGAGTACAAGGCCGCCTGCATCAATCTGGGCCGCCGGGTCACCTTTGACCTGCCGGGCGGCGGGCAGGGGGCCGGCGAGGCCATTGACGTGGACGAAGAAGGCCGTCTCGTAGTCCGCACCGACAGCGGTGAAGAGCACGTCTTTACCGGCGAAGTCTCGGTCCATGGCATCTACGGAGCCGTCTGAACGCATTTGGCAATACAACAAAACCGGGCACAACCTGCTGCAAACACAGGATGTGCCCGGTTTTCTATCTTGATTTCTGCGGAAACGGCACACCGATCAGGCGTCCGTTACCTCTCCGGTTTTAAACCTCGGATATCTGTTTTCCGTATAGAAGGTATAGACATTTTTCTTTTTATTGTAGGTAAAGGTAACATTGAAAGCGGTCTTTTCCGGGTCCAGACCGGTGCCTTCAAACAGGACCGTCTTTTCCACCTTGCCGCCTGCTGGGATCTCCACGGTGGTCTTCACACTTGCAAGCCCTTCTGTCAGCTTATTCATAAAGCCGCATGGGCCGCTTCCCTTGTCCGCTTTGAAGCAGCTCTTGTCAAGGGTCAGTGTTCCCTTCGTCTTGTTGGTAAAGACAAAGCTCAAATAGAAGTACTTCTTGGTCGGGCTGAACTTTTCGTTCGTCATACCGCCGCCGCCCGTATTCTGGACTTCCAGCGTACCAAAATCGGTTTGGTTTTTGGTGCTCAGCTGTGCCGGAGCAGCAGGAGCTGCCGGACTATCGCTGCCGCCGCAGGCAGTCAGTGCACCAGCTGCGGCAACAGCAGCCAGTGCAGTTCCCGTCGTCTTCAGGAATTCCCGCCGGGTGTAAAGCTTGCTCATGATAGGACCTCCTTTTCGTTTTCCGGTTTATGATAGTTTCAGTATACACTCCCATTCGCCTTATATCAACAAAAATCGACATGAATACAACAAGAAACTCCTCCGACGCTTGCGGTACATCGGAGGAGTTTCTTGTTTGGGGTATTGCTTTGGTGTGAGGAGGAATCATGTGCAAGAGAGTCGGTTGCGGCCCCGGCTCCCTTGTGCTTTATAGTATACCCGATTTAAGAGCAAAAGTCATTACTTTCTTGTGAAAATTGTGTTAATGTACGGCGGAAATTTTTTGTATTCGGCTTAAATATCTTTCACGGCCTCAGCGTGGGCTTTTCCGTGGGTCACATAAGCCTGCGCATTGCGGAGGTTCGTGGCGATCTGCTGCTCGGTCACCGGCTTGATGACCCGGGCCGGGACCCCCACTGCCACCATACCGTCGGGGATAACCATTCCTTCCGGCACCAGAGCACCCGCCCCGATGATACAGTTTTTGCCCACTGTACAGTGGTTGAGCAGGGTAGCGTGCATCCCGATGAGAGTGCCGTCTCCTACGGTACAGCCATGCACGATGGCACTGTGTCCCACGGTGACATTTTTGCCCAGCGTCACCCCGCCGTTTTTGTCGCAGTGGAGCACAGCATTATCCTGCACATTGCTGTTCTCCCCGATGGTCAGGGTCCCATCATCTCCCCGGAGCACCGCACCGTACCAGACCGTTGCACCCGGTTCCAGCACCACATCTCCGATCAGCGTTGCATTGGGAGCCACAAAGGCCGCACCGTGATCCCGAGGATTTTTTCCACCAAAAGACACCATCATTGTTGAAAAACCACCTTTCTCTTTTCCGCTTTTTATGGTATTCTTTTATACAGGAGGATACGCTCATGCATAAACATACTTTCTTCTGCCGCATGACGGCTT
The DNA here is from genome assembly GCA_937917475.1 of uncultured Faecalibacterium sp. GTDB lineage: Bacteria > Bacillota > Clostridia > Oscillospirales > Ruminococcaceae > Faecalibacterium. The sequence goes on along the minus strand of CALDNF010000018.1, from coordinate 3,863 downwards.
TTCTGTTGACCCTCGCACTGGCTGCATCTCTGGCTCTGCCGGGTCTGGCCGTCTATGAAATGCCCATCCAGACCGCCAACGAGGCCGAATCGGTCTACCTGTTCAATCTGGACAGCGGCAAGCCCATCCTCGAGCAGAACGCCGGACAGGCCCGGTACATTGCCAGCCTGACCAAAATGATGACCGCCCTGCTCTTTTTGGAGAGCGGGAAAGATCTGAACGAAGAGATCACCATTCCCGCCAGCCTGACCCAGGAGTTCAAGGATATCCAGAACGCCAACGGCAGCACCATGAATCTCCGGATCGGGGAGACGGTGCGCCGGATCGACCTGCTCTACGGCCTGCTGGTGGCCAGTGCCAACGATGCCGCCAGCGTCATTGCCAGCGATGTATCCGGCGGAGACCTTCCCGCCTTTGTGGCCCGGATGAATGAGCGGGCCAAGGAACTGGGCTGTACCAACACCTCGTTTACCTGCGTCCACGGCCTGTATGACTACGGCAACGTATCTACCGCTGAGGACCTTGCCAAGATCGCCGCCGCCTGCTACGCCAACGAGACCTATATGCAGGCCGCCAACACTCTGGCTTATACGCTGCCTGCCACCAACCTGCATCAGAAGGAACGGCAGATCACTTCCACCAACTTGATGCTCAACCCGGAGTATGCTTATTACCGGGATTACATCCGGGGGATGAAGACCGGCTTCACCACTCTGGCAGGCCGGTGCTACGTCACCTTTGCGGTGAAGGACGGCCACACCTATGGCCTTGTGGTGCTGGGCTCTGATCTGGACAACATCTACAAAGAGTGCTCCGAAATTCTGGACTGGGCCTTTGCCAGCTTCTCTGACCGGGAGCTGGTGGACACTGAGACAGCTTTGACCACCGTACCTCTGACCAAATGCCGGACAGAGGAGGCTGTGGAGCTCTACGCCGCTCAGCCCGTCAGCGGCTACGGCCATGCAGACGATAAAGTGACGTATGCTTTCTCTGTGCCCGAGAGCGTTTCCGCCACCGTCAGGCCGGACACCGTGGTGGGACAGGCCACCGTTTATCTGGACGGCTATGAAGTGGGCACCGTAGACCTTGTGACCCACCGGGAATACGTGTCCAACTTTCGCACCGACATCAAAACGACATTTTTTCTTCTGGCTGCCCTGATCGTGATCCTGATCGTGCTTGGCTTTGTGACCATGGTTGCCGGAGGCGGTTCTCTGAACCTTGGCCGCCGCAGAAGAAACGCAAGAAGACGATAAGCATCCTCAGACCTCTCCGTTTGGAGAGGTCTTTCTTTTATCTGAATTTCGCCGCCAGCACCGAAAGGGTGATCTTGGGGTTCACCTGTGCGGCAAGCCGCTGGATGGCGGTATCCGCCAGAGAAAGGGTCCTCTGTGCCGTTTCGCCGGACAACGGAGTATGCGGGCTACCCTGCAGCCCTGCCGCCGCCACGGCCCGAAAATCGCTCAGCAAAGCGATCGCCCCGGCTTTGTCTTTTTCATAAGTCGACAGCAGCACAGCAGCGGCATAACTGTCCTTTGCGGCGGCAGCTTTTGCCAGTGTCAGGGCTTTTTCCACCTGCTCCCGCCGTGCGTCGTCCCTTGCCACTGCCAGCACCGTGCCGATATGACCGTCAAACAGCTCACTGTAAAGGGCGGCATCCTTTTTGCTGACCCCCTGCGCCGCACAGTAGCGAGCGCACTGGGCAGGGGATACAGGAGCCACCGCAAAGCTGACGCAGCGGCTCCGGATGGTGGGCAGGACTCCGGCAAGGGAATCTGCCGTCAGGAGAAAGAGCACCCCTTCCGGCGGCTCTTCCATGACTTTCAGCAGGGCGTTGGCCGATTCCTCATTCATCCGCTCCACATGGTAGAGCAGAACGGCACGGCCCTCGGCGGAAAGGCTTGTGTTGAAGATCTCACTCCGCATGGCCTTGACCTGACTGACCAAATACCGGCCATTGGAGCCCATGCCGGTGACCGAGATGGCCTCCCGGACGATGCCGGTCTCCACCCGGCCGCTGTCACGGTCGCCTGCCTTGCCCACGGCACGGCAGCAATCGCCCCGGAGCAGGGCTTCCGCCGGTGCGCCGCCCTGAGGGTAAAGGTAATCCGCCGCCACGCAGCGTGCGGCAAAGCCTGCACCCAAGCCATCTTCTCCCACCAGCAGCACGCTGTGGGTCAAGCGGCGGCTTTCCAGCATCAGCCGGACGCTGGTCTTGAGCTCCTGATTGCCCTCCAGACGGTCGATCATCATAGGTGTTTACCTCCGGTTCTTCCGCTTCCACTGTTCTCTCCGGACCCACGCCCGGATGCTGCGCCATGCCTGCGGCCCGAAAAAGAGGATGAAGTTGAGCATACAGAGCAGGTAGCTGATCTTGGTGGCTGCGCCTGCCGTCAGGAAGCTGAGTGCCCAGAGCACTGCCGCAAAGATGCCGAAATACTTGACCCGCACCGGGATGACAAAAAACAGCAGCACCTGCACCTCAGGGTAGAGCATGGCAAACGCCAGCAGCAGGGAAAGAGACAGGCAGTAGGTATCCGCATAGCCGGTCACAAGACAGCCCAGCACTGCACCCACGATGCCCAGCAGGATATAGAGGTTAAAGCGGAAATCGCCCCATTCCTTTTCCAGTGCACTGCCGATGAACCAAGTAAAATAGATACCCAGGATCACGCTCAGCGGCCCGCCGCCCGAGAAAGGCACCAACACAAAGGTAAAGACCCGCCAGATCTGCCCGCTCAGCAAGCCGGTGCGGAACAGGTCCAGATAAAGGCTGACATACTGGTTGACGAACAGTTCCACGGCGTAGACCAAAATCTGCCCCCCGATGATGATGTTGATGAGGTTGGGGATGCAGAACCGTCCATATTTCCGTTCCAATCTGGCGATCCAATTCATAGGCAAAAGCCTCCCTGTCGTAAAATTTTGCGGCTCATTTCCGGGAGCCATTTCTGCTTTTCATTGTATCATGTTTGGCCCTGCCATTCAAGGAACTCCCTGTGAACAACATTTGGCGGAGTTGTATCCCACAGGGCCAAAATCGGAGGTTGTGGCACACCCGGGATCTCAACTTTTCACTTTTTCCACCGGGTTTTCCACCGCATTTGTGAAAAAAAGCGGGTTTTCCCACATTGTTTTCCACTTTTTCCACCGTTTTTTCAACAATCCTATGGAGTCGTTTTTATACCTTTTGTATTTCTCTTTGCCGAAACCCCAGCGATCAAAGCGAAAAAAGGGAGTTTTCTCCTTTTTTCCAAAAGAATCGACGGCCCCGAAATTTACTTTTTGCAAGTCCTGATTCTGCCTTCGTTTTTTGTTCTCCCCGCTGGAATTTTACCCGCATAGTTTTCCACAATCCGACCCCTGCAAAACCGCTCTGTGGAAAACCGTTGAAAAGCCCGATTTTTCCACAAAAAATGCCCTCATCCGGCACCGGCTCGGCACTGGATAAGAGCATTTAAAAAATCACATCATATTGTGGAAAACCAGCATTGCGATCTGGAAATAGAGGATCAAGCTGCAAGCGTCCACGATGGTGGTAATGAACGGCGTTGCCATGATGGCGGGGTCGGCACCCAGCTTCTTGGCGGCCAGCGGCAGCATACCGCCCACCAGCTTTGCCAGAATGACGCTGAAGAACAGCGACACACTGACCACAAAGGCATAGCCCAGCACGTTATCGTACTGACCGGCGTAGATAAAGGTGTACATCAGGTAGATGCGCAGGCCGTTGACCAGACCCAGCACCGCACCCACGATACAGGAGACCCGCAGCTCCTTGCCCAGAACCCGCAGGAAATCGGAGGGTTCCACTTCGCCCAGAGCCAGACCGCGAACCATCAGGGTGCTGATCTGGTTGCCGC
>CALDNF010000017.1 GCA_937917475.1 uncultured Faecalibacterium sp. | reverse complement strand
GGGCGGCAGACCTTGTTCAGGATGGGATCGCCCTCTTTTACAATGTTACGGATAGCCATAGCAGAACCTCCTTGTTCTATCGAAAAATTCGTATATCAGATATCGCCGTCGGAGTGCAGGTCCACTGTCACCGTGGCCTTCCCGGGGAGCTTTTCGGCCTCGTACAGGCCCAGCACCTCCCGGATCAGGTCCCGGAAACGGCGGTCGTTGCGGCACTTGACGGTAAGTTTATAGCGGTAATTTTCATTGATCTTTTCAATGTTTCCCGGGGTGGGTCCCAGCACCCGGAGGGGCAGATCCGGCTGCTGCGCTGCCTGACGGCCCAATAATGAAGCAAACCGGCCTGCCGCCCGGGCCACTTCGATCTCCTTCGGGCCCGAGAAGCCGATCACGCACAGACCGCAGAAAGGCGGATAAAGCCCCAGCTTCCGGTATGCGATCTCCTGCTCAAAAAAGGCATCGTAATCCTGCGCAGCAGCAAGGTTGAGCACCGGATTATCCGGGTCGGTGGTCTGGATGATGGCAAAGCCGGGGTCTTTGGCCCGGCCGCTCCGTCCCACCACCTGTGTGATGAGGCTGAACACCGTCTCATAGGCACGGAAGCCCTGCGCAAACAGCAGCGAATCAATGCCCAGCACCCCCACCAGCGTCACATCTTCAAAATCCAGTCCCTTGGCCACCATTTGGGTGCCCACCATGATATCGTACTCATGGCGGGCAAACCGGGCCAGCATCTTTTCGTGCGCATTTTTAGCGGCAGTGGAATCCTGATCCATCCGGAGGATGCGAGCTTCCGGGAAAAGCCCGGTCAGTTCCTCCTCTGCCTTCTGCGTTCCAAACCCCCGGTATTGCAGTTTTCCGCCGCAGGCCGGGCAGGTGCGGGGCGGTGGGTCCAGCTGACTGCCGCAGTAATGGCAGAGCAGCTTATGGGCCGATTTGTGGTAGACCATGGGAACACTGCACTTCTGGCACTTGAGCACCTCCCGGCAGTCCTCACACTGTGCAATCGTCTGGTAGCCCCGGCGGTTCAGCAGCAGAATGGTCTGCTTGCCTGCTTCCAGATTGGCCCGGATGGCGTCTTCCATCGCAAGACTGATCTCACGAGGATTGCCGGATGCCAGCTCTGCACGCATATCCACGATCTGCACCTTGGGCAGTGGGTTGCCGCCGTAGCGGTGGGTCAGCCGGACCAGCTGGGTGCGGCCCTTCTGCGCAGCAAAATAGCTTTCGGTGCTGGGGGTGGCACTGGCCAGCAGGAGCAGCGCATTGTTTTCCGCTGCACGCTGCCGGGCCACCTCATGGGCCGAGTAGCGGGGGGCCGACTCCGAGCGGTAAGTGTGTTCCTGCTCCTCATCGATGATGACAAGGCCGATGTTTTCCAGCGGCGAGAAGATGGCACTGCGGGTGCCTACTACGGTGTCGGCGCCTCCGTCCTGGATCATCTGCCATTGGAGCAGCCGCTCCGTGTGGTTGAGAGCCGAGTGCTGCACCGCCACCCGCCGCCCAAACTGTGACTTGAGCCGCAGGATCATCTGCGGAGTCAGGCTGATCTCCGGCACCAGCACAAGGGCTTTGCGGCCCAGCGCAAGGCAGCGTTCGATCAGCTTGAGGAACACCAGCGTTTTTCCGCTGCCGGTGACGCCGTAAAGCAGGGCCGAGTGGGGCTTATCGTCCTCCAGCCCGGGCAGTAATGCATCATAAGCTGCCTGCTGCTCTCCGGTCAGGACAATGGGCTCATTTTTCAGCGGGATGCCCGAATACAGGTCGATGGATTTGTTCACCTTGCTGCACTCTACAATGCCCTTGGTGCAGAGATTATCCAGCACAGCCTTGGAGATGCCCTTTTCTTCCAGCTCATTCTGGGTACGGGGGCCGCCTGCAAGCAGAGCCACCGCCGCCAGCTGCTTTGCCGTGGGCTTTGGCTTTTGAGAAAGCGTTCCCACCAGCTTGTAGGCATTTTCGGTATGCCGAGTCAGCTGCTTTTGCAGCACCGGCGTTACACCGTCCGCCGCAACAGCAGGTTTATACTGTGCGCCATAGGGAATGACTGCCTTGACCGCCTCATAATAGGTGCAGAACGTCCGTTCTTTCAAAAAATGGACCAGCCGCAGCAGTTCCGGGGTCAGGCAGGCGGAAGCCGGAGCCACATCAAAGAGGTATTTGAGCTTGGAGTGGGGCGGCTCGGCATCGCAGGCCAGCACCACGCCCATCCGGGCACGGCTGCCCCGGCCAAAAGGCACCAGCACCATGCTGCCCAGCCGGACGGAAGCTTCCTGCTCCGGCAATACGGCATAGGTGTAGAGCTTATCAAAATGAAAGGTCGCATTGCTGACTGCAACGCCTACCGTTTTTGCCATTCAAAGGCTCCTTTGCGGTTATTCTGCCTTGCCGGACAGGCGGCACATCATCTGGTAAAGCTGGGAAGCGCAGGAATCCACCTCGTTATTGACCAGCTGCTGGTCATAGGTGTCCTTGAGGGCCAGCTCACTGCGGGCCTCCCGCAGGCGGCGTTCCACGCTGGCCTCGTCCTCGGTGCCCCGGCCCCGCAGACGACGTTCCAGCTCCTCGGTGGAGGGAGGCAGCAGGAAGATAGTGTTGGAGCCGGGATACATCCGTTTAATGTTTGCAGCACCGTGCACATCAATCACCAGCACCACCAGACGACCGGCATCCAGATGCCGGTTGACCTCCGAGCGGAGGGTGCCGTAATAGTTCTGGTTGTAGCAGTTGTGCTCCACGATCTGATCTTCTGCCAGCAGCTGCTGGAATTTTTCCTGAGTGCAATAATAATAGTCCACGCCCTCCTGCTCACCGGGACGGGGGGCACGGGTAGTAGCGGAGACCGTTTTAGCGATCTCCGGGTGATCTTCCCGCAGCTTCTTTACCACGCTGTCCTTGCCGACTCCGGACGGACCGGAAACGACAAACAGATAATTTTCATGTTCCATTTTACTGCTCCTCCTCTGCTCTCTTTTCTTCCGGCAGACCGGCGGCACGGCTTGCAACCGTTTCCGGCTGAAGTGCCGAAAGCACCACATGATCAGAATCCATGATCAGCACCGCACGGGTGCTGCGGCCATAGGATGCATCAATCAACATTCCCCGTTCTCTCGCTTCCTTGACCAGCCGCTTGACCGGGGCAGAGTCCGGGCTGACCACAGCCACGACCCGCCCTGCACTGACCAGATTGCCAAAGCCGATGTTGATAAGTTTCATGCTTTCCTCCGCTCTTTACTCAAGATTCTGGATCTGTTCCCGAATCTTTTCGATCTCGGCTTTCATATCCACCACGATGCGGGTAATGTCAAGGTCCTGACATTTGGAACCGATGGTATTGGTCTCCCGGTTGAGTTCCTGCGTCAGGAAGTCCAGCTTGCGGCCCACCGGCTCGTTCAGTTCCAGAATCGAGCGGTACTGCCCGATATGGCTGCGCAGGCGGACGGTCTCTTCATCCACAGCGGTCTTGTCACCAAAGATGGCAGCTTCGGTCAGGATGCGGGCATCGTCAATGTCCCGGTCCTCCAGAATGACCTTGAGTTTTTCATACAGGCGGTTGGTATAGGCTTCCACCCGGCCTGCGCTCAGGGTCTCCACCTTTCCCACACACTCCTCAAGGAAGTTCAGGCGGGATTCCACATCCGCCTTCATCTTGGAACCCTCGGCAGAGCGCATCTCTACAAAGCGGTCCAAGGCCTCGGCAGTCACAGCAGACACGTCTTCCCACAGCTGCTCCTCGTCCACATCAGCGTGGCGGGTGGCCAGCACATCCGGGAAGCGAGTCAGGCTGTTGGCGGTGGTGTCGTTTTTGATGCAGAGCTCTTCACTCAGGGTACGCAGTGCCTGCTGATAGCTCCGGGCCAGCTCCATATTGACAGTGACCACCGTATCGGCAGCTTCCACATTCTGGATGGTCAGGCTCAGTTCCACCTTGCCTCGGGTGACCCGCTCGTTCAGCTGCTTTTTCAGGCGGCTGTCCATATAGCTGCAGGT
>CALDNF010000016.1 GCA_937917475.1 uncultured Faecalibacterium sp. | reverse complement strand
GCAGCTCCCGCAGGCTGGTGATCATGGGGAACATGATGCTCATGTTGCCGTAAGCCGAAGCCCGCAGCAGGGCACGGAGCTGGGTCTTGAAGAAATCTTTCCGGGTCAGGCAGATGCGGATGGCACGATACCCCAGAGCCGGATTCTCTTCGTGGTCCAGCTTCATGTAGTCCACGGTCTTGTCTGCACCGATATCGCAGGTGCGGACGACGACTTTCTTGGGTGCCAGACTTTCCAGCACCTGCTTATAAGCCTCAAACTGGTATTCCTCGGTGGGAAAGTCCTTGCAGTTGAGATAGACGAACTCGGTGCGGAACAGGCCCACACCGCCGGCATCGTTCTGCTGCACGGCACCCACGTCGCTCATGCCGCCGATGTTGGCATAGACGTTGATGGTCTTGCCATCCAGCGTGGTGTTGGTCTTGCCCTTGAGCTCCTGCAGCAGAGCCTGCTTCTTCTGGTCCTCCTGCTGACGCTTTTTCAGGCTCTTGAGCAGGTCAGGGGTGGGGTCAACATAAACGCAGGCGTTGTAGCCGTCCACCACAGCCATCTTGCCGTCCCAATCGTCCTGAATGTCCTTGCACTGGATCAGGGCGGGGATGTTCATGCTGCGGGCCAGAATGGCGGTGTGGCTGTTGGAGCTGCCCTCCCGGGTAATGAAGCCCAGCAGCAGGCTCTTGTCCATCCGGACCGTCTCCGAGGGTGCCAGATCCTCAGCGACCAGAATACTGGGCTCGGTGCCCTGCATACTGGCGTTGTCCACGCCCTGCAGGATGTCCAGCATGGCCTGCGCAATATCGACGACGTCTGCACTGCGGGCCTGAAGATAGGGGTCATCCATGGCAGCAAACACCGCAGCCTGATTGTCGCCTGCGGTCTTGATGGCGTACTCGGCGCACTTTTTCTGGCCGTTGATGATCTCTTTGATGGCATCCACAAAGTCGTCGTCGTCCAGCATCATAGCATGAATGTTGAACACCTCTGCAATGTCCTCGCCGGCTTCGGCCAGTGCCTTTTCATACAGGGCGGTCTGCTGGTCGATGGCCTTTTCCCGGGCCTCTTCAAACCGGGCGATCTCTGCTGCGCTGTCTGCCACTTCTGCAGCGGAGATGGCGGTATCTTTTTTCTTGTAAATCTTCAGCTTGCCAATTGCGATCCCGTTCAGAATACTTTTACCGGTGCCTACCTGCATTGCAAATTCTCCTTCTTGTCTCAGTATCGGAAAAAGCCCCCGCAGGTGCCTGACCCGCAAGGGCTTCATCTCATTCTCTCTTGGATCAGACGTTCTCGCTCAGGAACTTCTGGATCGCTGCGGCAGCAGCTTCCTCGTCGTCGCCCTCAACCTTGACGGTAACGGTATCACCCTGCTTGATGCCCATGCCCATCAGAGCCATCAGCTTGCGCAGGTCGCAGCTCTTGCCCTCTTTCTCGATGGTAGCGGTGCTTGCAAAGCCCTTTGCCACCTTGACGAGCAGGCCGGCCGGACGTGCGTGGATGCCGCAGGCATCCTTAACGGTATACTGGAATTCCTTCATGATCATTTTCTCCTTACTTCATCCTGCCCGGACGGCCTCTGCCACTCCGGGGTGCGGCCTCCCATTTATTTGCCGCCGGATGTTCTGTACTTATTATAAACCCTATCAGAATTTTTTTCACCCATTCATATTGCCAATTTTTTATCGGAAATTTTGTTACAATTGAACATAGCCTTTCAACAAAATTACAAACCTCACACTTTCTTTGCATTATCTCCAATTCTTTCGGATAATTCGACCATTTCTTTGTAGGATACAACAAAATATTATTCAACCGGATACCCTTCTGCATCCAGCGGAAGGTCGGTATACTGTGCGTTCAGCTCGTCGTCGTGCCGCTCGCCCCAATCGCCGCTGTAGTCCTCACCGGAGGTCTCCTGCGCCCGACCGGAATCTGCCAGTTCATCGTCATGACGTTCTCCCCAATCCCCGCTGAAATCCTCACCGGAGACCTCTTCTGCCAGCTCCTGCTGCGCCATCGTGGTCTGTGCATCTTTCAGCCCGGTGACCACGCCCGAGGGCTTTGCCAGAAGGTAAGCTCCCACTGCTTTTTTGCGGTAGACCAGCAGCACACCGTAGCGGCTTTCCTCCCCGGAACTGGCAGCGGGGATCAACGCTGTCCATTTTTCCACCGTTTTCCCTTTATAGCGGGTCAGATCCATTCCGCTCTGTTCCACCACGCCGTTGAACGCCGAAAAACTGTCGTCCCATTTGCGGGGAATTTTGACCTTATCCGCTGTGATGGTGGCCCCATCCACTTCCAGCCCATAGCCCACGAACCAGTTCTGGATATCCTGCGCACTTTCGATCTTATTCACGCCGGCCGCTGCCGACACGGTGCGGGTGCTGATGTACCGCCCCAGCAGGGCACTGAACACCACCAGTGCGCAGCACATCGCCCCCAGCCCCAGCTTTTTCAGGCTCGTTTGATTCAGCGTAACCACAAACATGACCCATGCCTCCCACCCTGATTTGTTTCTGGAAGCATTTTATGCAGGGTTTTCCACCTCTATGCCGGAAACCGTGGAAAACCGGGCAGCAAAATGCCCCCTGCCGAGGAACAGCGGCAGGGGGCGAAAACAGGAACGTTCGATGATATCAGATTCAGTTTGCGGCATTGGCCTCGGCCCGGTCGCAGAATACCACGATCCGGGTCTTGCCGCCGTAGGTGCAGGTATACAGCACCAGATCGTAACCGCTGTGTTCCACAGCGTCCACGGCAGTCGGGTCAAGGACATCCGTTTTCTGGACGGTGTAGTGGTTTTCCACGCCGTCCATATCGGTGAAGATCACATTGTCACCGGCACTCAGGCTTCCCAGCTTGCCAAAGTGGGACTCGTAGTTGTGGGCGGCGATCACAAGATCGTCCGTCCGGGACGAGCCGAACTGGCGGCAGGGAGAGATCTTGAGCTTGGGATAGCTCCAGCTGCTCATCACCGGCAGTTTGATGCCGATGGCGGGGATGGAGATCACACCAACATACTCGTAGTCGTCCAGCATCACGACCGGCAGCTCGGGGCTTAGCATTTCCGTGCTGTTGTCCGCCTGCTCGTCGGCTGCGGGATGTCCGGCGTCGATCTTCTCTTCCAGATCCTCCACAACGCTTTCGGCTTCTGCGCCGGCGTGGGCATCCTCGTATCGGTTGTAGCCGAACAGGCCCAGAGCCGCCAGCAGCAGCACGCCGCCCAGCAGGATGCAGAGGAATCCAGGAGATTTACGCATTTTCGTCCTTTCTCTTCTTGTCACGCCGGGTCAGCAGGACACCGGCTGCGATCAGCACCATACCGCTGCCTGCCAGCACAGGCACAGGCCAGTTGGTCTGGCCGGTCTGGATCAGCTTGGGGCCGGTCTCCGGGCGGGCGTCCATGACCACACCTTCCGGAGTATCCGGAGCGGGCGGGACCGGGGCTGCCGCCGGAGTCTCCGGCTTTGCATCGGCCACCGGCGGGGTCTCCGGGGTCACAGGGACGGGCGGGATAATGGGAACGATCACCGGGTCGTCTCCGTTGTCCTCCTCCGTGGGCGGGATATAGGGCGGCTCCGAGGAAGCAAAGCTGTTGACGAAGAGCAGCTCACTCTTTTTGCCGTCGGCAGGCATCGATTCGTCGGTAAACGCCATCACGTCCGTGCGCAGGACATCGCCGCTGTAGGCCACCTTGACCTTGAGGTAATACACCGTGCTGTCGTAGGTGCCGTAAGGGTCATCCCCGGGCACCATCCGCAGGGTGTAATAGTAGTAGTCCGGCCGTGTGTAGGTGATCTGCGGGAACACTGCCTTCACGGTGCTGGTGCCATCGTTGGCAACGGTTACAACTGCGGCCTCACCGCTGGGCGTACCTGCAGGCATGGGAGCATCGCCCCGGGCCCGGAGTTCCAGCGTGTAAGTCTCAGCGGGGATGGACGTACCGGTACATTGTACCTGAACCTCCAGCCCCAGTGCTGCGGACTGCTGCGACGCCGCAAAACCGGTGGGCAGGCAAACGCTCAGGCAGAGAGCCGCCATCAGCAGTGCTGCTGCGAGTCTACGGAACTTCATTTCATCCCCTCCTTTACTGCTCCGGCTCGGATGGCACCATCCGGGCCAGAAGAATGGTTCGTGCATCGGTGAACTCCGCCGAGCAGGTGGACATGGCCAGCACCTGCGCCCCCTCTCCGTCTGCTTCGCAGGCGGCAAGGGTGTTCTGGTTCAGGTGCAGGGCGTTCTCCTCTGCAAAGCGGAACAGACCGTTGATATCGCTGTCCCACTGTTCCGGCTGGAAGATATTCTCCTCCGAAGCCGGCACCAGCAGGCAGGCAAAGATCTCAAGCTTATAGGTCTTGTCGGGCAGCACCAGCGTGCCGGTGGTGTTCTGGGCAAAGAACGTCTCGTCTTTGTACAGGTCCAGATCACCAAACATCTTGCTGTTGTCCATATGGTGGCCATAAAGCAGAGAGTACGGGTCACGGAAACTGCCGTCGCAGTCTGAATCCAGAAAGATGCTTCCTGCAAGGGCAAAGTCGCCGTAAACATCGGTATTGATATAGCTGAAATTGGTTTCTCCCTGTACCACAGGGTAGTCGATGGCAGTACCATCCAGTGTGAGCCATGCCTTGACATCCGGATTGATGGCAAGCAGCTCCTCAAAGGATGCGCCGTTATCGGCATCGGCGGCAGGCTTGAACTGCAGCAGTTCGGCCTGCACGTTGTCCACGGCGGCATAGACCTGAGCATTATCCCACAGTGCGTATGCAGAGTAAGCTCCTGCTGCCACCAGACAAAGGACGACTGCCGTGCTGATCAGGAAGTCGGCTGCTTTCAGCACGATATGCGGCCAGTTGATACAGCCCACCTCCTTCTCCAAGATTCAGGGAAACCCATCGGTGCAGTATGCTGATACGACACGCTGCTCTTTCACGATTATAACGTATCGGTGCAGTTTCTGCAAGACTGTCAATGTTCTTTGCTGGATTCTTAGCCGTTATTTACCAATTTATTCTGCTCAGTCCTCAAAGTGACGACGCTTATTGATCAGCATCACACCGGCAGCTGCGAACACGCCCACCAGAACCAGCAGGTACGGAGCGGTGTCAAGGATAACGCCGGTATCGACGGTGCCTTCACGCTTATTCTCGATTTCAGCGGTCCAATCCTGCGTCATTTTGTTGCTAATATCCTTCGTAGTCACTGTATACTCAAAACCCTTAGTATTTGCGCCAACCTCAGCTACCTCATAAGTAACGTCATCCGGCAGGTTGAGGATATTCAGGGTCTGGTTGTGCTTCAGATAGAAGGTATGAGGCTGACCATCCACAGCAATGGTATCCAGTACGCTCTTATTGTCGGGATCAGCAGTTTCCAGAGCCGCAGTCACAGGAGCATAAGTCTTATTTGCTGTACCGGTCAGCTTAACCGTGAACTCGAAGTACTTGTCATGATCACCAAAGTTGCCTTTAACAGTCTTCTTGATGCTCAACTTATGAGCATCGTAGCTGTTCACAAAAGCGTTTGCTGCATTGATCTTCTTGCCGGCCTTATACAGAGCCACATAGTAGACCAGACCGCCGTCCTCCGCAGAATCGTTCACAGCAGTGACCTTCATCGTCACATCGTTTGCATCATAGGTAACGCCCGGAGTAGCTTTCTCATTCTTCTCATGGATGGTGTAGTTATAAACACCCGTGCGAGTAATATTCAGCTTGCTCAGATCGATCGTGAAATTTCCGGTCTGATCTTCACTGATTGCACCAAACGACACTTCGTACTTCGTTGCATCCGAATCAATTGTCGGAACTTCTTTAACGCTGGAATTGGTAACACTGGAACCTGTGAGCGTGAACTCAAAGGTCTCGGCTTGCGTCGTATCGCCAGACACATTGTAGGTTTTTGTCAGGGTAACTTCGGTAACAGGGTCTTTGCTAACGGAAATCACGCCAGGGTCAGCCTCAGTTGCAAACGCCGGGGCGGCCATCGTGGCCATCATAGCTGCGGCAAGGATGCCCGCAAACAATTTCTTCAGTTTCATCTCAGTTCCTCCTTAGATCAATTCGATCCGTACTGTTTATAGGCTCCGACGCCGCAGCAGGGTGATCACCTTTGCTTTGACGTCGGTCAGGGCAACCGGCCCAAAATCCCGGCTGTCCGTTGCCTGTGTGCGATAATCGCCAAGAATGAACACACAGCCTTCCGGCACAGTGTACGGATAGCTCAGGCCATCCTTGGCATAGGTTGGGTAGAGGATCTCGCCGCTCTGCGCTGCGCCGTTCACGATCAGGGTGCCGCTGTCGTCCAGATTGACAAGGTCGCTTGCACGGCCCAGGATACGCCCTACACGGAGCTTGCCATCCTGTTCATAGAGCACCACGTCGTTTTTAGCGTAGCTGTTTTGCAGCCGAAATCCAATGATGAGGTCGCCGTCCTTTACGGCGGGGAACATACTGCTGCCCGTTGCCTGCGTGAACAGGAACACTTTTGCCAGCAGCACCCATGCGATCAGGGCCAATACCACGATCCTCAGCACCAGACTTGTAAAGTCCCGGTAATTTTCTGCGCTGTACCTGCGCTGGCGGATGGTTTGGAGCCCTTCTGCGTAAAGGTCTTTTTTCTCACTCAGGATCGCCATTCAGCTGCCCTCCTTTACGGAAGGTCCCTCTCCCGGCCCGGAGGCCTCCTCTGTGCCGGAAGTGTAACGTAAGCCGGGCGTCGGGGGCACGATCACGCCTGCCTGCTGCAGCAGGGCATCATAGCGGGCCCGCTCCGCACGGATGGCGTTTCCGTACAAGCCATACAGCTCTTCCAGCTTTTTCCAGAGCTGTACCTCGTCCACTCCACCGAACGCCGTCCTGCGGAATTTCACCGTCCGGAACCATCGGACGATCTCTTCCTGCTCACGGTTCACACACTTCCCTTCTGCGCCGGGAAGCCGCTCGGGAGCTTCGGGCTTCTGCTTTGCCGCCATCCACCCACCTCCTTTCACAAAGGTTTTATCTTACCGGAGCTGCCTTGGGGGCCGCCCCGGAAGGATCGTATAAAATGCGGGTCAGTCATCGTGATGATGCCGTCTGCGCACAATGAAGAACACGCCGCCTGCGGCCACCACGGCCAGGATCAGCAGATAAGGCAGGGTGTCCAGCAGCACGCCGGTAGCGGGCTGGATATCGAGGGTGTTGGTGATGATCAGATCATTGCCTGCCGCCGTCACGCCATCATCCGTCATCGCCAGCAGCATCAGACCATCGTCCATGCTGTTTGTCGCTGCATCTCCGGAGCTCGTGGAGCTTACGGTGAAGCTAAAAGTTCCGCCGCCTGTCTGCTTTTCCCCGATTGCCTTCTCGCCCAGCTCTGCGCTGACTTCATAGCCCTCGGCATCGGTTTCTGTCACGGTCAGGGTTGCACCGATCGGGATATCCTTCACATCAACACTCTCGCCATCTTTCAGAGTGAATGTTGCGGAGCCAGTGTAAGAGGTTTCACCCAGCTTGAAGCTGGCATCTGCACCGTTCAGCTTGACGGTAATGCGGAAGTTGAACTCCCTGTCCTTATCGCCCATGTTGCCTTCCACGTGTTTTGTGATGGTCACATCCGACGTAGGGCGCACATAGTAGAGGTCGATCCGGTTTGTTCCGTTCTTTGTAATGGTGATCTCGTCTGCCGGTTCGCTGTGGCTGTAGCTGTACTCAACGCCGCCTTCCGGGATCGTCTCATACTTCGTGTAGCCATTTCCAGCCGAAATGGTGCTGCCAACGATCGCCGCTTCTGCAACCTTCAAGCGGGTCACTTCACTGTACGTTTTGCCGTTGCTTTCTTTGTCGCCATTTGCATCTTCGACCCAGTAATGGACTTCGTAATCGGCCATGTCTGCGATATCAATGTATCCGTCCAGATGCCAGACTGTAGCTTTATCACTCACATCAAAGTCATTTGCGCCCTGCGACAGCCGCAGGCCATGGCCATATGTCTTGCCATCCTCGCCAAAAGCCGGTCCAGACCATGTTACTTTACTCACATCGATCGAGGTATTGTAAGTTTTCCGTACCAAAGAGCCCGATGTAACCGCTGTCACAACATCGTTGTACATGGTTGCGCTTTCGCCGTCGTCCTGCGTCGAAGTTCCGGTATAATATGCGTCCTGACCAATCAGGTCCTGGGCGTATTTTTTATTTTGGTTAAGCCAAGTCTGCGTGATCGGCAGCAGATCCACATCCACATAACCGATGGTGTACCAGTTTTTAGCGTTTTTTGTCAGGCCGTCCTTACTACCAGTTACCTGAACATAGACGTAAACTGTCTGCTCCGTCTTCTGTGTTTTGGCATAAGCGGCGGTCTCAGCATCGATCATATCACTGATGCCCTTATCGCCATCGTCTTCCGTGGGCTCTTCAACCGGCTCCTCTGCGGGCTCCTCGTCCTCAGTAGGCTCCTCGGCGGGGTCTTCGTCCTCGGCGGGCTCCTCCGGCTCTTCCGTCACCGGTTTCTTTGCGGTCCACTTTGCAAAAACATCGGTAGTGGTGCTCTCGGTGAGGATCAGAGGTTCATCTGCAAACTGGAAAGGTTGGCTGTCGCTGTATTCATCAAGGGTATACCAGCCGGAGAAGCTGCGCTCCTCGCCGGTGGGGTCGCTGTCGGGGGTTGGGAACTGGGACTTATAGTCGGCCAGATTCTCGCCGTCGGCCAGTGTCATCATGAAGAACAGGCCGCTTTCCTCGCCGTAGTACGCCAGATACTCGCTCTCGGTCATATCCAGAGCCCGGGCCTCTTTTGCGATATCGGCCAGATCGTAGCTGCTCAGTTCTTTCAGCCAGAACCGATAAGTAGCGGTGTAATTCTCGTAGCCGGTGGTGGAACCGGTCGTGGAGCTGGCGGGCTTTTCATCCTTGCCGCTCTCGCTGCCGGAAGAAGCTGCGGGCTCCTCTTTGGCCGGAAGGCTGCTGGCGGCGGGCTCTTCCTTTTTGGCGGGCTCACTGCTGGAAGCAGGCTCGTCCTTTTTAGCGGGCTCGCTGTCGGAAGCGGCAGGCTTCTCTGTGGGCTGGCTCTCCGAGGGGGCTTCACTCTCGGAAGGTTCCGGGCTCTCCGAAGGGGCCTCGCTCTCGGAAGGGGCCGGGCTTTCCGAAGGAGCCTCGCTCTCGGAAGGGGCCGGGCTTTCCGAAGGGGCTTCGCTCTCGGAAGGTGCCGGGCTTTCCGAAGGAGCCTCGCTCTCGGAAGGTGCCGGGCTTTCCGAAGGAGCTTCACTCTCAGAAGGGGCCGGACTCTCCGAAGGAGCCTCGCCCTCCTCATCACCTGCATCTACCACCGGTTTCATCCCGCTGAGTTCCTCCAGCGTTGTGGCCAGACTGGTGGCTGCGGATTCTTCTTTTCCTTCGCCGCCAACGCTGGACGCAAAGGCGGGCAGCAGGCAGCTGCAAAAGAAGACCACCGCAAAGCACAGCGCAGCCAGTCTTTTGGCAAGCCGCAGCTTTCCGGCTGTGTTTCGTCTGTGTTTTCCTCTCATATGATAACCCTCCTTTGATCTATTGGTTGGCCGCCGCCCCGCAGGCGGTGTCCGGTTCTGCAATCCCCATACAAAAACAAACGGCCGCAATTGCCCGGCAGATACCGGGAAAAATTGCGGCCGAACTACCTTCGTTTCCATCGCTGGACAAAAGGCTTCGAGCTTTGCGTCCCTGACTCACGTCAGGTTTGCCAAAGTAGATTCAGTTGTTTTCCGGTACGTTTCTCATTCTACTCTCCATTTCTGCAAACTCTGTCGCACTATGGCAAGCTTTAAAAAACATACCGGTCCGTAGCCCGCCTTTTATCCGGTATTCCGGCGGCGGACCCTCTCAGTGAGCTCATTTTACCACTTCTGAAAACGCTTCGCAAGTGTCCAAATGGACATAAAATCCGGATTTGCGCCGTTTTACGCCCCTTTTTCTTCCATTTTTTTGCAGCCTGCATAATCTTTTTTGGGAAATTTCGGCAATCTTCATGAAAGAAAATTTATTTTTTTCTTCGAGAAGTCCATTTTGGGCGCAAAAAAACACCGGGCCCGAAGCGTTCTGCTCCGAACCCGGTGTTTCATCCATCATTTTATGATGTTTTTGCTTCTCAGCTGT
The DNA here is from genome assembly GCA_937917475.1 of uncultured Faecalibacterium sp. GTDB lineage: Bacteria > Bacillota > Clostridia > Oscillospirales > Ruminococcaceae > Faecalibacterium. The sequence continues at coordinate 167 of CALDNF010000016.1, read as the reverse complement.
TGAACATGTCCTTCAGCTTTTTGAAGAATCCCTTGCGCTGCTCATAGTTTTCTTCTTTGAGGGTACCCTCAAACTTTTTCAGAGCATCACGCTGAGCCTTGTTGAGCTTTTTGGGGATCTCAACCTCGCACTTGACGTACATATCGCCCCGGCCCCGGCCATTCAGG
>CALDNF010000015.1 GCA_937917475.1 uncultured Faecalibacterium sp. | reverse complement strand
GTTTTCCACCTGCTTGTCCAGAATATCAATGGCATTCTGACTCAGCTTCTGGCTGACACCGCTGTGAGAAATGCCAATGCGCAGCAAAGCAGCCTCCACCAGCAGGACTGCCAGCAGGGCAATAAAGATCGTAAAAAAGATGGAATGGGAACGTTTGTGCTGAGGCTTCATCTGCGGGCAGACCTCCTTTCTGCTCAATGGGTGTTTCATCCCTCGTAGGCACGGAGGCGGGCACAGAGGTCTTCGTACCAGCGGGTAAAATAGTCGTCCGTCAGGAACTCTGCCTCAGCCTCCTCTGCGGACTGCCCGGCGGCAAGACGCTCTTCCACTGTGGCACGGTCGGCGGAGGCAATGTCAGAAAGGGCATATTCCAACACATTGCGGGCATCCGCACCGCCCGAGAAAGCCCGGGGAGTGTAGAGCTCCCAAGTGTTCACAGCGTCTACGGCACCGGTCAGGATAGCATCCATCTTGGGCGTGATGGTCAATCCGCTGGCATGGATGGCATCCATATCGTTGGCGGCATGGGTCACCGGCAGGTAGCCGGAACCTACGGCAAATTCGATGTTGTTTTCGGGCAGGGTGAACCACTTGAGAAATTCCACGCTGGCTTCCACTTCTTCGGCGGGGCCGTCGGTGACGGCCATACCGGCACCCTGCTGCACGGTCACGTCGGCACCGCCCTTGAATTTGGGGCAGGGCAGGACCTTGAGCTCAATGTCGTGGTTCTCGGTGTCGCTGGTCATGACCTGAGAGGGAAAGTAGGTGGCACTGGAGCTGGAACCCACATAGCCGATGATGTTGCCGGTTTTGATGTCATCGCTGCGGAAGCGGCCGGTGGCATCGAACCAGCCTTTGACAAAGGGAACATAGTAATTGTCCCAGAGCTTCCGGGCAACAGACTCGGTGAGGCCAATGGTCATCTTGCCGTTTTCCACCTCAAAGATGGTGCAGCCCTGCTGCTCTGCGCCGATGAGCATATAATTGGCCATGGCATCCCGGCCAAAGAGGGCCTTTCCGCCGGACCAGCTGTAATATTTCTCGGCGGTGCTCACCAGACCCTCCATGGTGGAAAGGTCGGAATAATCGGCTCCGACGGCAGCGGCAAAAGGCTGCCAGTCGGTGTCGTTGAGGAAGAGCAGCTCCGTGGATTTTGCAGAAGGGAAAATTTTGATGCTGCCATTGCCGTTGAAGTCACCCTCACGGAGGTAGCTTTCAATATAAGCAGCCCGCTCTTCCTCGGTGAAGTAAGGGCTCAGGTCGGCCAGAAGGCCCATCTGGTCGATGGCATAGGCGGTGTCGGCATAGGCCAGAAAAACATTAGGCAGGGCCTGTGCACCCACCTTGCCTTCGGCAGCATCCAGCACAGAGTTCTCCAGATCATTGACGCTGCCCTGACTGGAACTTTCGACGATGATGCCTTTCTCCTTGCCTGCGGTGTCGTTGAAGGTCTCCACCAGACGATTGAAAGTTTCCAGCTGGTCACCATTATAATAGGTCCAGACCGTAACGGTGACTGGAGATGCGGGGGAAAAACCGGTGGAAGCAGAAGAGGAAGAAGCGGAGCTGCCGCCGCATCCGGAACAGATCAGCGCAAGGGCAGAAGTGCCCATTGCACAGAGAAACGATTTACGGGAAATTTTCATAATGGCATCCTCCCAAAGGCTGCTGATGAGATCAAACGATAAACTAACATTTCCATCATACCACCGTTTGGGGTTAAAGTGTAGTCTGAAAGATGAAAAATTCCGGGAAACCTCGAAAAAAGTCCGACAAAACCAAGGAGCCCAAAGGCTTATGTATTCGTTGTGTTGACCCAAATCAGAACTGAGTCGTCCGTTTTTTCGGCGATCACGCCGCCGTTTGCAAGAGCCACGGCTTGAGAGGTCAGCCAGTCCTTGAACTCGTCAAAGGTGAGCCCATGGGCATTGTTATAAAAACCGTTCTCCTCGCTGGGAATATCCTGAAGCATCTGGTAAATGTCCTGCCCATCCCCGGCAGAAAGCTTTTTTAATTTCAGTTCCATTGTTATACTTCCTTATCATTAATCCTCCAAACCCTGCTGGGAACGTATGCGGCAAACTGGAATTTGTCAGCACTTCTTTTTACGAGTTTTGGATGCCGTTGCTTGATA
>CALDNF010000014.1 GCA_937917475.1 uncultured Faecalibacterium sp. | reverse complement strand
CATCGGTCATCTGGCAGCCGTCCGGGCCGTAGGCCTTGTAGCCGTTGTACTTGGCGGGGTTGTGGGAAGCCGTGACCATGATGCCTGCGTTGCAGTTGTAGTACCGGGTGGCAAAGCTCAGGGCCGGCACCGGCATCAGAGCATCATAAATGCGGACCTTGATGCCGTTTGCAGCCAGAACACCGGCAGCAGTCTTGGCAAAGAGGTCGCTCTTCAGACGGCTGTCATAGCTGATGGCCACGGTCTGGGTGCCGCCCTGCGTCTTGACCCAGTTTGCCAGACCCTGCGTTGCCTGACGAACCACGTAGATATTCATGCGGTTGGTGCCTGCGCCCAGAACGCCCCGCAGGCCGGCGGTGCCGAACTTCAGAGCCACCGCAAAGCGGTCCTTGATCTCCTCGTCGCTTCCCTCGATCTTTGCCAGTTCCGGCTTCAGATCAGCGTCCTCAAGATCGGCTGCCAGCCACCGCTTGTATTCATCCAGATACATATTGCACACCTTACCTTTTGTTATTTTTCGCTGAAAACGAAATCAGCATAAGGAATCCACTTATAATATAAGCTTTTCCCTGCTTTGTGTCAATTCTGTATTGTGCAACAAGTTTTCTCTTCAAAAACCGGCAATTGCTACAAATCGTGCGGATTTTTCCGGTTGTTCCGGTTCGTTTTCTTTTCTTTCTCTCCGGTATGGCTGGCCCACGTCGTCCAGCACTTCAAGCCACTGCCCGGGCCCCACGCCGTTTTCGCAGAGATACCGCATCAGCCGCATGGCCTGTTCAAATCCGCTGCCAAGGCACCATGCCCGGCTCGCAACTGTCTTTTCGGCCTGCAGAAGCATTACCTCCATCAAGATGCCCTGCGGCTCCACACTGGCGGTATAACACACGGTATGCGCCCGCTGCAGCCCCTCCAACTCCGAGTAGGTGTGTATGTACCGACAATATTCTCTTCGCCCCATAAAATTTTTCCTCCATTTCCGGGTACTTTTCATCAGATTGACAACTTTCCTGCGGTCTACTATAATGATTTCAGAAATCGAATGTTGTCGAAGTATCTCATTCATTCCCATCTTTTACCATTTCTTAGCCGCCCGGCCCCAAACAGGAGGAGGAACGCCATGTATTCCGTGTTAAGAAGCTTTGGCCTCAACGGCCTGAATGGATTTGCAGTTGCGGTGGAGGCCGATGTTTCAGGCGGCCTGCCCGGTTTTTCCATCGTCGGTCTGCCCGACTCTGCGGTAAGGGAGAGCGGAGACCGGGTGCGGGCAGCCGTGAAGAATCTGGGATTCAAATGGCCGGACCGGCGGATCACCGTCAACCTTGCCCCCGCCGATGTGCGCAAGACTGGCCCGGTCTATGACCTGCCCCTGCTTCTGGCGGTGCTGTCAGCAGGCGGGCAGCTGGAAACGCCCCCGGAGGATGCCGCATTTCTGGGGGAACTGGCTCTGGACGGTACCCTGCGTCCCATCTCCGGTGTGCTGCCCATGGCTCTTGCCGCAGCAGGAGCCGGCGTAAAAGCCCTTTACGTCCCCGCCGAAAACGCTGCCGAAGCGGCAGAGGCCGGCGGCGATGCCATGCAGGTCTACCCTGCTCACACCGCCGGGGAGGTTGTCAACGCTCTCCGGGGGGAAGCCACCATCCAGCCGGTGAAGGCCGCTCCCTTTGACCCCACCGGCTTCTGGCAGAGCGTACCCGATTTTGCCGACGTGATGGGCCAGCCGCTGGCCCGCCGGGCCATGGTCATCGCCGCCGCAGGAGGGCATAATGCGCTGCTCATCGGGGCACCCGGCACCGGAAAATCCATGCTGGCCAAGCGTCTGCCCGGCATCCTGCCGCCGCTCACCCGGGAAGAAGCCGTGGAGACCACCAAAATTTACTCCATTGCCGGGCTGATGCCTCAGGGCCGGGGGCTCATCACAGCCCGGCCCTTCCGCAGCCCTCACCATTCGGCAAGCTCTGTGGCTCTGGCGGGCGGCGGTGCTCAATTCCGTCCCGGTGAGTGCAGCCTTGCCAACTGCGGCGTCCTCTTTCTGGATGAGCTGCCCGAGTTCTCCCGGGAAAGTCTCGAAGTTCTCCGCCAGCCCCTTGAGGATGGTCAGATCACCGTAAGCCGGGCGGCAGGCAGTGCCACCTACCCCAGCCATTTTCAGCTGATTGCCGCCATGAACCCCTGCAAATGCGGCTACTACGGCCACCCCACCCGGCCCTGCACCTGCTCCCTGAGTGCCGTGCGGCAGTACCGCAGCCGGGTCTCGGGCCCCTTGCTGGACCGTATCGACCTCTGTGTGGAGATGGACCCTGTAGCCTTTGAAGAGCTCCACAGCGCAGCACCGGCCGAAAGCAGTGCCCTGCTCCGGCAGCAGGTGCTTGCTGCCCGGGCAGTGCAGGACCGCCGCTACGCCGCCCCCGGCTTTGAAGGTGTGCGCTGCAATGCCCAGCTCACCGCCGGGCAGGTTCGCCGGGTCTGCCGGATGACCCCCGCCGCCGAGCAGCTTCTCCGCACCTCTTATGAATCCCTCGGCCTCTCGGCCCGGGCCCACGACCGCATCCTTCGTGTGGCCCGCACCATCGCCGACCTCGCCGGAAAAAGTCTTCTGGACGAAGAAGCTCTCCTCGAAGCCTTGCAGTATCGTGCTCAGGAGAAGATCGGGGAATGATCGCATAACAAAACCTCCCCGCTTTACGCAAGACAGCGCAGAGCGGGGAGGTTGATTTTTTGCTCAGAATTTCCGCCAGGTATCGGGCAGGAAGAGCACCAGCATGGGGAAGATCTCCAGACGGCCCGCCAGCATATCAAAGATCAGTACAATCTTTGCAAAGTTGGAGAAGCCGCCAAAATTCATCATGGGGCCTACCTGATTCAGACCCGGGCCGATGTTGTTCAGTGTGGCCGCCACCGAGGTGAAGTTGGTCACCATATCAAAGCCATCCAGACTGATGAGGAACAGAGATGCCGCAAAGATGAAAATGTAAGCTGCGATATAAACGTTGGTGGTGCGGATGGTCTCATGGTTGACCAGCTTGCCATCCATCCGGACCGGGGCCACCACCTGCGGGTGAAGGGCCTGCTTGAGTTCCTTGCACAGCGTCTTGCCCAGCAGCAAAAAGCGGCTGACCTTGATGCCGCCGCCGGTGCTGCCTGCGCAGGCACCTACGAACATCAGGATGACCAGCACCTCCTTGGAGAGGGTGGGCCAGAGGTCAAAGTCACAGCTGGAAAAACCGGTGGTGGTAATGATAGAGCCCACTTGGAACGCTGCATGGCGCAGTGCCTCGCCCAAGCCGTTGTACATACTATGGATGTTGGCCGTGATGATGGCAATGGCTGCAAAGATCAGGACAAAATAGCCCCGCACCTCCTCACTGGCTACAGCACGGCGGAACCGGCGCATCAGCAGCAGGAAGTAGGCGTTGAAGTTGACACCAAAGAGGATCATGAACACCGTCACGACCCACTGAATGTAGGGCGAGAAACTGGCAAAGCTGTCGTTTTTGAAGCCGAAAC
>CALDNF010000013.1 GCA_937917475.1 uncultured Faecalibacterium sp. | reverse complement strand
GGCCCATCTTCGTCAAGCCCGCCAACGCCGGTTCCAGCGTGGGCATCACCAAGGCAGCCGACCGTGCCCAGCTGCAAAAGGCCATCAAGCTGGCCCTTGAGAATGACCGCAAGGTGGTCTTTGAGGCCTTTGTGGATGGTCAGGAAGTGGAATGCGCCGTCATCGGCTCCGACCCCGCCGTTGCTACCCGCCCCGGTGAGATCCTTGCCGGTGCCGAGTTCTACACCTATGACGACAAGTACAAGAACGGCGTGAGCCAGACCGTCATCCCCGCTCATCTGCCCGAAGCAAAGCTGGATGAAGTCAAGACCTACGCAGCCATGGCCTACACTGCCCTGAACTGCGAGGGTCTGGCCCGCTGCGACTTCTTTGTGGAGAAGAATACCGGCAAGGTCATGATCAACGAGATCAACACCTTCCCCGGCTTCACCTCCATCAGTATGTATCCCAAGCTCATGGAGCACGAGGGCGTGCCTGTGCCCGCACTGATTGACCGGCTGATCGCACTGGCTCTGGAAAGGACGGAAAAGCAGAATGGATAACCGCCCCATCGGCGTATTCGACAGCGGCCTTGGCGGGCTGACCGGCGTGCGGGAGCTGCGCAAGCGGCTGCCCCATGAAAATATCGTCTACTTCGGCGATACCGGCCGGGTCCCCTACGGCAGCCGCAGCCCTGAGACCATCATCCAGTATGCCCGGCAGGACATTGCGTTTCTCCTTTCCAAGGATGTCAAGTGCATCATGGCAGCCTGCGGCACGGTGTCCAGCACCTATCCCGCCGCCGAAGCCGCAAAGCTCCCGGTGCCTTATCTGGGGGTGGTGGATGCCGCCGCCCGGGAAGCCGCCTTTGCCACCCGCAGCCGGAAGATCGGTGTCATCGGCACCGCCGCCACCATCCGCTCCCGCAGTTACGAGACCCTGCTGCGCAAGCTGGTGCCCGGGGTGGAGATCACCGCACGGCCCTGCCCCCTCTTTGTGCCGCTGGTAGAGGCCGGTTATGTGGACCACAGCGCAGAGGACAAACAGCAGGTGACCCGGCTGGTCATTGCGCAGTACCTCACTGAGGTGCGGGACGCCGGAGTGGACACCCTGATCCTGGGCTGTACCCACTATCCCCTGCTCAAGACCATGATCGGCGAGTTCATGGGCCGGGAGGTTACCCTCATCGACCCTGCCAAAACCGCCGCCCATCATCTGGAGCGGACTCTCAGCGAGCGGGGACTCAAGGGCGACCATCCCGCCGGGCAGGCACATTTCTATGTCAGCGATGTGCCGGACAGCTTTGCCCAGACGGCCGATCTCTTCTTGGGAGAGTACAAGGGCGGGCCCATTGACCAGATCGCCATTGACAAATACTGAAAAGGACCCAAAAAACGTGAGCAAATCGACCGAAAAGAAAGTACGGAATGAAGACTATATCATCCGGATCAAAAGTTCTGTGCAGCAGTTTGAGCACCTTGGCACTGCCAGCGAAGAAGAGCAGGATAAAATTGAGCTGATGACCCGGGGCAGTCTGGTGAAAAAAGGCGGCAGTTTCTATATCTCCTACAAGGAGACCCAGACCATCGGGTTTGAGGGCTGCACCACCACCATCAAGGTAGCCGAGGACGGAAGCCGGGTGGCCATGCTCCGCTTTGGCCGGGCCAACGCCCAGCTCCTTATCGAGCGGGGCCGCCGCAACCTCTGCCACTATGAGACCGAGGTGGGCTCCCTGACGCTGGGTGTCACCGGAGACGGCATCGAATGTGGCCTGACCGAAAAGGGCGGCACGGTGGTGTTCAGCTATCTGCTGGATGCCGATGACGCCAGCATGATCAGCCGCAACACGCTGGAAATGACCGTACAGCACGTCAATTGAATATCATTACCTCATTCACTGCGAGGAAAGGAATCTGATTTATGACTGAATTTGAAAAGACCTACCAGAACTATAACCCCCGGCAGGCCGCTCTCAGCGAGGCCCGCACCCTGCTGACCAACGCTGCCAATGCCGCCATGGCCGACGGCTCCCTGCCGCAGGCCGAGCTGCCCGCTTTCATCGTGGAGATCCCCGGTGACGTGAAGAATGGCGACATCGCCTCCAACCTTGCCATGGCCGGTGCCCGTGCATGGCACAAGGCCCCCAAGATGATCGCCGAAGCCCTGCTGGCTCACCTGCCCGACCTGACCGGCAGCTGCTTTGCCAAGGTCGAGGTTGCCGGTCCCGGCTTCATCAACCTGTTCCTTGCCCCCTCCTTCTGGGCCAACGTGGTGCTGGGTGCCTGTGTCAACAAGGAGTATGGCCGCACCGACTACGGCAAGGGTGCCAGATACAACGTGGAATTCGTTTCCGCCAACCCCACCGGCCCCATGCACATGGGCAACGCCCGGGGCGGTGCGCTGGGCGACTGTCTGGCCGCTGTGCTGGACTGGGCCGGTTACGATGTGACCCGTGAGTTCTACATCAACGATGCAGGCAACCAGATCCAGAAATTCGGCAAGAGCCTTGCCGTCCGCTATCTCCAGCAGTATTGCGGCGAGGAAGCCTATCCCCTGCCCAAGGAGTGCTATCAGGGCGGCGACATCAAGGTTCTGGCCGGTGAGTTCGCTAAGATCCACGGCGACGAATACGTTGCTGCCTGCAAGGGGATGGACGAAGAGACTCTCTTTGAGAGCGAGGCTTTCACTGCCCTCAAGGACGCTCTGGTGGCCTACGCTCTGCCCAAGAACATTGCAGCCCTGAAACGGGATCTGGGCAAATACCGCATTGATTACGATGTCTGGTTCCACGAGAGCACCCTCCACGAGTCCGGTGCGGTCATGGCTGTCGTTGACAAGCTGCTGGAACTGGGTGCCTGCTACAAGGCCGAGGATGGCGCCATCATGTACCGCAGCGCACAGTACGCCGCCAAGTACGGCACCGTTAACAAGAAAAAGACCGACGACGGCACCGAGGAAGAGGCCAAGGACGAGGTTCTGGTCCGTGCCAACGGCATCCCCACCTACTTTGCCGCCGACATCGCCTACCATTATAATAAGCTGGCCACCCGCGGCTTTGCCAAGGCCATCGATGTCTGGGGTGCCGACCATCACGGCCACGTTGCCCGGATGAAGGGTGCCATGGACGCCATCGGCCTGAACGGCAGCGATCTGGACGTGGTGCTGATGCAGATGGTCAACCTGATGCGGGACGGCCAGCCTGTCCGGATGTCCAAGCGCACCGGCAACGCCATCACCCTGACCGACCTGCTGGAAGAGGTGCCCATCGACAGCGCACGTTTCCTGTTCAATATGCACGATGCCGGCAGCGGCATCGACTTTGATCTGGATCAGGCTGTCAAGACCGACAACGACAACCCGGTCTACTACGTCCAGTATGCGCATGCCCGCATCTGCTCCATCCTCAAGAAGATGGAGAGTGAGGGCGTGGCCTTTGCCGGTGCCGAGAAGGTGGACGCTTCTCTCCTGACTGAGCCCTCCGAGATGGACCTGATCCGGATGCTGGCCGCCTTCCCGCAGGAGATCGTCATGGCCGCCGAGAAGTACGATCCCAGCCGGATCAACCGCTTCGTCATCGATCTGGCCAGTGCCTTCCACCGCTTCTACGGCAGCTGCCGTATTCAGGGTGCAGACCCCGCCCTGCAGCAGGCCCGTCTGGCCCTCTGCATCGGCGTGAAGAACGTGATCTTCAACGTGCTGACCATGTTCAAGATCAGCGTCCCCGAGAAGATGTAACCATTGCAAAGCAAAAGACCGTGCAGCATATGCTGCACGGTCTTTTGCTTTGCTTACTTGTTTTCGACCTTACTTAAAAGGATACGATCATTATCCAGCTGCTTACCGGCGTTTTCCCGGAACTTCTCCAGCAGATCATCCACCGTCATCCGGCTCCGCTCCTCGCCCTTGACATCAAAGACGATCCGGCCCGCATCCATCATGAGGGTGCGGTTGCCCAGCTCAAGGGCCTGATGCATATTGTGGGTGACCATCAGGCAGGTGATCTTCTTTTCCGATACGATGCTCTTGGTCAGTTCCAGCACTTTTTCGGCAGTAGCAGGGTCCAGAGCGGCGGTGTGCTCGTCCAGCAGTAAAAGCTTGGGGGTGACCAGCGTTGCCATCAGCAGGGTCAATGCCTGCCGCTGCCCTCCGGACAACAGGCCCACCGGCTGCTTCATCCGGTCCTCAAGGCCCATGTTCAGCAGGGCCAGCTTTTCCCGGAACAGCTCTTTGTCCTTCCGGGAGATGCGGGAGAAGATGGCATGGGGAGCCGTGCCCGCCCGCAGGTAGGCCAGAGCCAGATTTTCCTCAATGGTCATGTTGGGGGCCGTGCCCTTCAGCGGGTCCTGAAACAGATGGCCGATGACCTTACTGCGCTGGAATTCCGGCGCAAAGGTGATGTCCTCGCCCCCCAGCAGGATGCTGCCCTCGTCGGCGATGAACCCGCCGGTGATGGCGTTGAACATGGTGGACTTGCCTGCACCGTTGGAGCCCACAATGGTGGCAAAATCGCCTGCCTCCATCTTGAGGCTGACACCGTTCAGGGCCACCTTTTCGTTGACGGTGCCGGGGTTGAAGGTCTTGTGGAGATCACGCAGTTCCAGCATTTCCATCTCAGACCGCCTCCTTCTTCCGGGCCGCACGCTTCCGCTTTTCAAATGCAGCCTTTGCCTGAATTGCGGGCATCGAGATGGCCACCGCCACGATAACAGCCGATACCAGCTTCATGGCCGCTGCCGGGACATTGAACCGGAGAGCCACTGCCACGATGAAGCGGTACAGGCAGCTGCCGAACACCACGCCCAGAATACGGCGGGGCATGGTCCGTTTGCCGATG
>CALDNF010000012.1 GCA_937917475.1 uncultured Faecalibacterium sp. | reverse complement strand
ACTTTGACCGCAACGCCTATCTGGCACAGAGCCCTCAGTTCTATAAGCAGATGGCAATGGCTGCCGGTTTTGAGCGCATCTTCGAGACCGGTCCGGTTTTCCGTGCTGAGAAGAGCTACACCAATAAGCACTCTACCGAGTTCTCCGGCTTTGATCTGGAGTTCAGCTACATCACTTCGTTCCGTGACGTCATGAAGATGGAAGAAGAGCTGCTTCAGGCAGGTCTTGCCGCCGTCAAGGAAGCTTACGGTGACCAGATCAAGGAGCTGTTCGGGCAGGAAGTTATCGTGCCCGAAACTCCGTTCCCTGTGGTCAAGCTGGCAGACCTGTACAAGGGTCTGGAAGAAGAGTTCGGCTACAAGGTGGATGACTCTGAGAAGGGTGATCTGACCACGGAGGCCGAGCGTCTGAGCTACGAGTGGGTCAAGAAGCACTATGGCCACGAATTCCTGTTTATCACCGATTACTCCGCTGAGAAGCGTGCCTTCTATCATATGCGGGATGAGAACGGTGTGCCGCAGGGCTATGACCTGATCTGGCGTGGTGTGGAGATCACCACCGGTGCACAGCGTGAGCACCGCTATGAGGTGCTGAAGAAGCAGGCAGAGGAAAAGGGTCTGGCAGAGGATGTCAAGTTCTACCTCGAGTTCTTCCAGTATGGCTGCCCGCCCCATGGCGGCTTCGGTCTGGGCATTGACCGCCTGACCATGCTGCTCTGCGGCCTGTCCATCAAGGATGCCGAGTTCCTGTTCCGCGGTCCCAACCGTCTGACTCCGTGATTTTTATCATTGCATACAAAAAGGCTGCTGCCCTGTTCCGGGCAGCAGCCTTTTCTGCACGTTGCGGACTATTTCAGGATCGTTCCGTCGGCCCGATTCGAGCGGAGAAAACAAAAAAGCAGACTCCTAAAGAAGTCTGCCTGATCTGGTTGGGGATGAGAGAATCGAACTCCCACAAGTAGAGTCAGAGTCTACCGCACTACCACTATGCAAATCCCCAAGATTCATTTTGTTTTGCGGCGTTCAGCCGGTCAACGTGTGCTATTATACGCAAAAAATGCGGTTTTGTCAAGCAAAAATCCGAAAATTTTTCAAAGAAATTTAAAAATCACGAAAAACAACGGACACAGGCTCTTTTGAATTGAGTGGCGGACGGCTCAGAATGTGGCATCCTTTTTGCATCGGCTGCATATACTGAAAATCAGAAAAAGCAAAGTCATCAAAAGGGAGGATGCCCATATGGTACAAGCCGCACAAAAACAACAGAGCCTTCTGTCGTCCCGTATCCCGAGGGACACCGAACACGAACGCTACCATCCGGAACTGGAAGAGGAGCTGAAAGAATGTCTGTTCTGCTTAAAACAGAATGAGATGATGTTCGACCTTGAGGTGGACTCAGACCTCATCGAGCAGCGCATCTATGAACGGCAGGCGTTGCAGGCCCGCTACCGTTACTTATTGGCCCGGGCCCGGGAGCTGGGGCTGCACACAGTTCTGACCAAATATCAGCCGATGGGATAACAAAAGCTGCGGCTGTAAGCCACAGGCTCTTGACAGATTTCGCTGGAGGTGATATCATATATGAAGAGTAATCTGTGCGCAGGAATCTGCGCAAAACACTATAAAGCTAGAGAGGTATTCTATCATGGAGAGAATTAAGACCATCGCTACTCGTGACCTGACCAAGAGTGTTAAGACCGGCGGCTGCGGCGAGTGCCAGACTTCCTGCCAGTCCGCTTGCAAGACCTCCTGCGGCGTGGCTAACCAGCAGTGCGAGAACAGCAACAAGTAATTTTCGGTGAAACCTGATGCCGCCTTTGCCGGGCGGCATTTTTTTGTGGCATGGAGGTAAAAATGGTACATCAGTATCAATTGAATGGTTATAACATTGTGCTGGACACTTGCAGTGGTTCGGTGCACGTGGTGGATGAAGTCGCCTATGATGTGATCGCCATGTATAAGGAGCACACGGCAGACGGGATCGTAGCCGCCATGCTCAAAAAATATGCAGACCGCTCCGATGTGACCGAGGAAGACCTGCGGCAGTGTCTTGCCGATGTGGCATCGCTGGAAGAAGCAGGTAAACTGTGGAGCCCTGATGTCTACGAGAACATGGCCTTCGACTTCAAAAACCGGAATACCGTGGTCAAGGCTCTCTGTCTTCACGTTGCCCACACCTGCAACCTGAACTGCTCCTACTGCTTTGCATCGCAGGGCCGGTATCAGGGCGAACGTGCTCTCATGAGCTTTGAGGTGGGCAAGCGGGCCATGGATTTCCTGATCGAGAACTCCGGCACCCGCCGCAACCTCGAAGTGGACTTCTTTGGCGGCGAGCCTCTGATGAACTTTGATATGGTCAAAAAGCTGGTGGCCTACTGCCGTGAGCAGGAGAAGATCCACAACAAGAACTTCCGCTTTACCATGACTACCAACGGTATGCTCATCGACGACGATGTGATCGATTTCTGTAACAAGGAGTGCCACAACGTGGTCCTGAGTCTGGATGGCCGCAAGGAAGTCCATGACCGTTTCCGGAAGGACTATGCCGGCCATGGCAGCTACGACACCATCGTGCCCAAGTTCCAGGAATTCGTCAAGAAGCGGGGCGACCGCAACTATTATATGCGGGGCACCTACACCCACTACAACACTGATTTCACCAACGACATTTTCCACATGGCAGATCTGGGTTTTACCGAGCTGAGCATGGAGCCGGTGGTCTGCAAGCCGGATGATCCCAGCGCACTGACCGCTGAGGACCTGCCCATCCTCAAGGAGCAGTACGAGATCCTGGCCAAGGAAATGATCAAGCGGGACCGGGAAGGCCGTGGCTTTACCTTCTACCATTATATGATCGACCTGACCGGCGGCCCCTGCATCTATAAGCGGATCTCGGGCTGCGGCTCCGGAACCGAGTACATGGCCGTGACCCCCTGGGGCGACCTGTATCCCTGCCATCAGTTCGTGGGTGACCCGAAGTACCTGATGGGCGATATCTGGAAGGGCGTTACCAATACCGCTGTTCGGGATGAGTTCAAGCACTGCAACGCTTATGCTCGTCCTGAGTGCAAGGATTGCTGGGCAAAGCTCTACTGCTCCGGCGGCTGTGCGGCCAACGCATACCACGCAACCGGCAGCATCACCGGCGTGTATGAGTACGGCTGTGAGCTGTTCAAAAAGCGGATGGAGTGCGCCATCATGATCAAGG
>CALDNF010000011.1 GCA_937917475.1 uncultured Faecalibacterium sp. | reverse complement strand
TTCCGGTAATTCAGGTGGCACCGCGGACATTACAAGACAGCTTGTTCGCCCTGAAAGATCAGGGCAAAAGCTGTCTTTTTATTTTATTCGGAGGAAAAATTATGGAACGCACAGAGATCGTTTCGCTCTACAAGAACACCCCTGCCGACGGCACCGTGGTCACGGTCTGCGGCTGGGCCAAGAACATCCGGGATTCCAAGAACATCGGCTTCATCGCCCTGTCGGACGGCGGCTGCTTCAAGACCCTGCAGGTGGTGCTGGAAGCCGGCAAACTGGCAAACTATGAGCAGGTGATCCACACCGGCCTGTACAGCAGCCTGCGTGTCACCGGCCGCATCGTGCTGACCCCGCAGGCCAAGCAGCCCTTTGAGCTGAACGCCGACTCCGTCGAAATTCTGGGCGACTGCCCGGCTGATGAGTATCCCCTGCAGAAAAAGAAGATGAGCATGGAGTATCTGCGCACCATGCCCACCCTGCGTCCCCGCACCAACACCTTCAACGCTGCATTCCGGGTCCGCAGCACTGCGGCTTATGCCATCCACAAGTTCTTCCAGGAGAACGGTTTCGTCTATGCCCACTCTCCCCTGCTGACTGCTTCCGACTGCGAGGGTGCAGGCGAGATGTTCCGGGTGACCACCCTTGACCTCGAGAATGTCCCCAAGAACGAGGACGGCACCGTGGATTATACCCAGGATTTCTTTGGGAAGCCGGTCAACCTGACCGTTTCCGGCCAGCTGGAAGCCGAGGCCATGGCCATGGCCTTCGGCAAGGTGTATACTTTTGGCCCCACCTTCCGTGCCGAGAAGAGCTTCACCACCCGCCACGCCGCCGAGTTCTGGATGATCGAGCCCGAGATGGCTTTCTGCGACCTGTCCGGCTATATGGACACCGCCGAGGCCATGACCAAGTATGTCATCCGGTACGTTCTGGACAACTGCCCCGATGAGATGGCCTTCTTCAACCAGTTCATCGACAAGGGCCTGATCGAGCGCCTGGAGCTGGTGGCAAACAGCGAGTTTGGCCGCATCAGCTACACCGACGCCATCGAGATCCTGAAGAAGAACAACAAGAAGTTCCAGTTCCCGGTGGAGTGGGGCGTGGACATCCAGACCGAGCACGAGCGTTACCTCACCGAGGTGGTCTACAAGAAGCCGGTCTTTGTCACCGATTACCCCAAGGAGATCAAGAGCTTCTATATGAAGCAGAATCCCGACGGCAAGACCGTGGCCGCAGCTGATATGCTGGTGCCCGGCATCGGCGAGCTGATCGGCGGCAGCCAGCGTGAAGAGGATTACGACAAGCTGGTGACCCGTATGGACGAGCTGGGGCTGGACAAGTCCAGCTACGACTGGTACCTCAACCTGCGCAAGTTCGGCGGCGTGGAGCACTCCGGCTACGGTCTGGGCTTCGAGCGTCTCATCATGTACCTCACGGGCATCCAGAACATCCGTGATGTGCTGCCCTTCCCCCGCACCGCTTACGGTTTCTAAGAGAACAAACAAAAGGGCTGCTGCGCAGACAGCAGCCCTTTTATCTTGACTTTTCAACAGGAGAAGAAAATTCCGTGGAAAACATTTCGCCTTTGCTGCTGGACTGGTTCTACAAAAACCAGCGCATCCTGCCCTTCCGCACCGACCCAAGCCCTTATCATGTCTGGCTCAGTGAGATCATGCTCCAGCAGACCCGGGTCTCGGCGGCTCTGCCCTATTATGAACGCTTTTTGGCCGCTCTGCCGGATATCCCGGCCCTTGCGGCCTGCGAGGAAGAAAAACTCCACAAGCTCTGGGAGGGGCTGGGCTACTACAGCCGGGTGAAAAATCTGCAAAAGGCCGCAAAGATCGTCTGCGAGAAATACGGCGGAGCTCTCCCGGCAGATTATGACGCTCTCCGTGCTCTGCCCGGCATCGGAGACTACACGGCGGGAGCCATTGCCTCCATCAGCTTCGGCCTGCCGGTGCCTGCGGTGGACGGCAACGTTCTCCGGGTCTTTGCCCGGCTGTACAACGACAGCCGGCTCGTCACGGCTCCGGCGGTAAAGCGGGAATTCACAGCCCGGGTCATGGAACATCAGCCGCCGGACAAGGCGGGAGACTACAATCAGGCCCTCATGGAGCTAGGGGCGTTGGTCTGCCTGCCCAACGGCGCACCCCTGTGCGATGCCTGCCCCCTGCGCACCCTGTGCCGGGCCCGGGCCGCAGGCACGGCTCTGGACCTTCCCCAAAAGGCGAAACCCAAGGCCCGCCGGGTGGAGCCGGTAACGGTGGTTCTGGCAGAAAGCCCAGCGGGGGTCCTGCTCCGCCGCCGCCCCGAAAAGGGTCTGCTGGCCGGGTTGTGGGAGCCGCTGACCCGGGAGGGGGAAGCACTCTCTCCGGAACAGCTGGGGCCGTGGCTCCGGGAGTTGGGCCTTACCGGCTGCACCGGGCTGCGCACCCTCCCGGCGGCAAAGCATATCTTCAGCCACATCGAATGGCAGATGACTCTGTATGCAGTCAGCGTTCCGGCGCAGCCTGCTCCGGAAGGCTTTGTCTGGGCCGGGCGGGAGGAACTGAAAAACGAATACACCCTGCCCGGGGCCTTCAAAGCCTGCAAAAAATGGCTGGGTGTGTGAAAATGCTTGTATTTTTTGCCCGCAGCGGGTATAATGTAGACATTCGGAGGGCAGGCTGGATATTGGCCGATGCCCCGAGGACGGAGGATGCTGCGGAAACATCATTTCGACCGAAAAAAGGAGTGTGCTAACCTATGAAGAAATCCTGTCTGATCGCTGTGATCACCACCCTGGCTGCTGTAGCTGGTGCTCTGGCTGCCGTAGCAGTGTATCTGCACCGCCGTGAGAAGGAGCTGGACGAGTACGAGCGTCTGCTGTTCGGCGAGGACGACGCTGTTACCACCGAGGAGGCTGCTCCTGCTGAGGAAGCCGCACCCGCCGAGGATGCTGCGGAGTAACGCAAAAGACAAGGGATCATCGGGCGTGCCGGGCAGTCTGTTTGGATTGCACCGGCACGCCCTTTTTGTATGAGGAAGTACATATGAAACGATTTTTGCTGTGGCTGCTGGGGGTGGCCGTGGGCGTTGCGGTGCTGCTGGCGGCGGTGATGGGTGTGAGCTATGCCTTTACCACCGAAGGCTCCCGCCCGGAAGCGCAGGTAGAGTTCGGCGGCGCAGAGCTGGAACCCAATGGCTCCTGCTGGCAGGTGCCCCTGCTGGGAGGTGTGCTGGACAAGGTCTTTGCCAGCCCCGGTACCCTGAATGTCCAGAAGCTTGGCACCCTTTTCGATGCTCACCCGGCCATCACCCTGCCGGATTGGGCCGTGTACACCATCCTGACCATCCAGACCGAGGACGGAGCTACCGTGTTTGCAGGGTCGGCGTCGGAGTATGAAACGTTTCTGTTCCCCTCCAACGGCGGCTATAAAGCTGAGCTGACGGTCTGGCGGCTGCCCAAGGGGGGCATGGCTACCCAGTTTGAGGGCGGCTCCACCGGCCAGCTGCGGAAAAACAGTGGTCTGGAGCACCCTGCAAAGCCCACCGGGTGGTATAGTTTCCGGTTCCGGTTCACCCTTCAGGCCAGCGCAGAGGTGGAGCTCTCTGCCGAGCGTGTGGAGCAGGGCGGTGTCGTGGGCCTGCGGGTCTCCGGCATGACCGGCGATACCGCCCCCGCTGTGGAGACCGACCTTGGCAATGTCCAGTGTGTCCGCAGCAGCGACGGCTGGCGGGCCTACATCCCGGCGGCCTACAATGCAGCGGCAGGCGGGCACGAGGTCATCATCACCGTCAACGGCGAGCCCCAGAGCCGCACCATCACGGTCATTCCCAAGGACTACGGCACAGTAGAGGTCGAGCCGGAGCCCGAAGCTTCGGAAGCGGCCAATGCGGAGTTCCGGAATATCGTCTGGCCGTTGTATGAGCAGCCTGCCCGGCAAAAGCTCTGGCAGGGCGGTTTTGTCTGCCCGGCGGAACACTTTATGACGCTGGTGGATTTCGGGCAGGTGAAAGTCGTAAACGGCAAGCAGGGCAGCAAGTCCAACTCCACAAAGCTCTACACTATTCCCGGGGAGCCGGTGCGCTCCCCCGCCAATGGCGTGGTGGTGCTGGCCCGGAACCTTGCCCTGACCGGGAACACCGTAGTCATTGACCACGGCTGCGGTGTGCGCAGCTACCTCTACGGGATCGACACTCTGTCCGTCGGTGAAGGACAGACTGTGGAGCGTGGGCAGGCCGTGGGCGTGCTGGGCGAGGAGCTGACCATGGACTTCAAGCTGGGCAGCAGGAGCGTGAACCCCCGGCTGCTGTTCCAGACCAGCGGCGGTTTGTTCTGGAAGGAAAATAGTTGATTGACAAAAAAGAAACGCTTCTGCACTTTTCTATGCGGAAGCGTTTCTTTTTGTTGAAGCGTATGTTATACTAAAGTTGCTGCCCTTCTCCGTCCCTTTAATGGGAAGGAGGTGATTACATGGACGGCTTGTTTGTATTTTTGAAGTCCGTTTTAGCACAAGTGGCATCATACTATTTGTGCACATGGCTTGACGGACAGATAGGCAAGGGCAGTAAGCATTAATAGAAGCCCCCCGGTACTTGCACTACCGGGGGGCTTCGTGTTACATGGACGGTTGTTTTTGTATTTCTGATTCTAGTATATGCAAAAAATCAGAATTGTCAAGAGTGTGGACGAAAAAATCTCTTTCATGCGTTTAAAATCAGGAGATCGAATCCACATCCCACTTCATCCGGACGGCATCGGCACCGTCCAGCTTGAGGTTCAAAGCACCGGCGTTGTCCATGACCTGCTGGGGTGTCCGTGCACCGCAGAGGACGTGAAGCCCCGGGATCATCCGCCCGGTCAGGGCAATGACCAGCTGAGCCAGCGTGCAGTGGTACTTTTCGGTCAGGTCCTGCCAGCCGGCCAGCAGCTTAAGAGCCTGTGCCCGGCGGCTGGGCTGAAAGCTGGGGTTGGAGTTCCGGGTGCTGCCCTCGGGATAGGTGGTGTCCATAGTCACCTTTCCGGTCAGCAGGCCCTGTTCCAGCGGGGAGTAGGCCTGAATGGACACTCCCAGCTCCTTGCAGGTGGGCAGGAGCTGCTTTTCGATCCGGCGGGTCAGCAGGCTGTATTTTTCCTGAATGACATCCAGCTGGCCGTATTTGCAGTAGCCCCGGATGATGTCTGCCGTGACATTGGAGGCACCGATGGCACGGATCTTACCCTGCTCTTTCAGCTTCATCATGGCCCCCACCGTCTCTTCCAGCGGGTAGAGCGCAAAATCCGGGCTCTGCCAGTGGGTGTAGAGCACATCCAGATGGTCGGTGCCCAGACGGCGCAGGCTGTCCTCTACGTCCTCAATGATGCTCTGGGCCGACAGGTCCCGGTAGACGGTGGTGCCGTCTACGGTCTTGTGGATCACTGGCGTTTCATGCCGCCATTCCAGACCGCATTTGGTGGAGAGGATGATCTTATCCCGGTCGATGTGCTTCAGGGTTTCGCCCACCACTTCCTCGCTGTGGTACAAGCCGTAGATGGGGGCGGTGTCCACCCAGGTGATGCCCTGCTCCACGGCGGTCTCGATGGCTTTTACCGACAATGCGTCGTCGTTGTCACCCCACCAGCTGCCGCCGCCAATGGCCCATGTGCCCATTCCCAGAAAAGGTGCACTCAGGCCGCTGTTTCCGATCGGATTGAGTTGTTTTTGCATAATTACCCTCTTTGCCAGCCGCCGCCCCCATCGTGGGGCGGTGTCGTTCTCTGGCATATTTTGTTGGATGCTTGTTGCTTATAAAAAGAACTGCGATGCAGGCAGTGCCTGAACCGCAGCCCTTCTTCACATAGTATGGTTCAAAAATGTCCGGTTTAGATATTGCCGAACTCGCTGAGCTTGAGCTCTTCGTTGTGGGTCTCGGCCCAGCGGATGGCCCAATCGGAGGTGAACAGGAGCAGGCGGTTGCCCTTCATGTCCTCCACGGCCTTGGTATCGCTGGTCAGGTCCAGATCCCGCAGCACATAGGTGTCGGGGTCGTTCTTGATCCACCGCAGCTGCTCAAAGGGAAGCTGCTGCATCCGGATCTCTACGTTGTACTCGGTGTTCAGGCGGTACTCCAGCACTTCCAGCTGAAGCACACCCACCACGCCGACCACGACTTCTTCCATGCCGCCGCCCACTTCGCGGAAGATCTGGATGGCACCTTCCTGAGCGATCTGCTCCATGCCCTTGACGAACTGCTTCCGC
>CALDNF010000010.1 GCA_937917475.1 uncultured Faecalibacterium sp. | reverse complement strand
GGACCATACATGGCGTTGATCTTGCTGTACTCGTTGGCGTGGGTCAGGCACCAGGATACGTCGTAGACGGTCGGGCAGGTGAGGTTGTTCTCGATGAAGTAAGCCTCAGCCTTTGCAAAGGCTGCATAACGGGCATCGGTATCATCGACGATGGCCTTGGCCTCGTTGACCATATCGGTGAACTGCTCAAACTCGCTGACCAGCTCGGCCTGATAATCGGCAGGAGCCTCAGACACAGCCTTGATGTTGGTCAGGTTGACGCTGTAGTAAGCGTTGTCGTCGTGCAGGACTTCCTGAGTCAGGAAGTTGACAGGGTCACCGAAGTCTGCGCCCCAGCCCATGTGGATGAAGCTCTGCTGCTGAGGAGCCACGATCTCCTTCATGACGGAGGAAACATAGGTGTCGATGTCCAGCACGATGAAGTCATCGCCGAAGCTGTCGGTGAAGCACTGCTTCAGGACGGTTGCGGTGTCCAGAGCGGTGGTGTTGCCGGCAATGATGTGGTAGTGGCAGTGGACGGGGAAGGTAACGCCGATGGCAGACAGCTCGTCCATAGCCTGCTTCTTCAGGTCGGCGATGTCGCCGGCATTGCGCATACGGATCATGGTCTTGCCGTCGTATGCTTCGCCGTCCAGACCCAGCTCACGAGCCACCAGAGTGGTGTAGTCGGTGCCGTCGGAGGTGTAGGACAGGCCCTTCATGGTGAAGAAGTCGTTCTCGCACTTCAGAGGGTTGATCTTATTGTAGCGTGCGTAGAAGTTGGTCAGGTCGAGGCCCTTGTAGAAGCACTGACGGAAAGCGGTGTTGGCGATGGCCTTGTTCCAGTTCTCGTCGGGGGTGCCGTCCTCGTTGTTGCGCTGATAGTTGAAGATGAAGCAGTAGCTGTACTTCTTTGCACGCTTCTCGCACAGCTGGCTGTTGTACTCGTTGTTGGGGTCAGAGGTGATGGTGGTCAGAGTGCTCTCGCCCAGATCGATCTCATCCAGCTCACGGTTCTGATACAGCTGATAGCTGATGGAGCCGTCGGAGATGATGGTGATGGTCAGACGCTCGAAGCGGCTGACGTTGTCAGCATCGTAGTAGTTGGGGTTGGGGATGTAGCTCTTGGTGTTGCCCTGAATGTACTCCTCGATGAGGTAGGGGCCGCAGTACCACATGGTGGTGTTGTCGCAGGCACGGAAGCCCTCGATGCCCAGCTCGTTGATCAGATCCTCAGAAGCGGGGTAGAAGCTGTTGTAGGCAGCAACGGTATCGAAGTAGGGGCAGGAATTGGGGCAGGTGAAGACCAGAGTATAATCATCCGGAGCCTCAACGCCGATGCCGAAGCTCAGCATATCCTCGTAAGTCAGGTCAGCAGCAGCGTCGCCCAGCTCCTTGGTGTGCTCATAGTACTCAGCGGCACCCACAACGTTCTCGTTGGGCATGGAGGTGTTGTTTGCCTCGTTCTTGTAGGCGTTCATGACCCACTCAAAGCCCACCAGGAAGTCCTTGCTGGTGATGTGGCCCTTGACTTCGCCGTTCACGTCCACCCAGTCCACGTCGTCACGCAGATGGAAGGTCCAGACGGTAGAGTCCTCGTTGGCCTCCCAGCTGGAAGCGATGGCGGGCACGACCTTGCCGTAGCAGTCAAAGCTCAGCAGACCATCCCACAGGTTGGTGACAACGTTTGCGTCGGAAGCCTGCTGGCTGTACAGCATGTTCCAGTTCTCGATCTCACGGTTGGAGCTCTCCCAGCTGATGAACTCGGTCAGCGGGGTTGCACCGGTGGTGTTGGGTGCCTCAGCTGCACCGGAAGCTGCAGAGCTTGCGGTGGAACCGTTGTCAGACTTGCCGCCGCAGGCAGCCAGCAGACCGGCTGCACCCACGATGCCTGCGCCCTTCAGGAAAGAGCGGCGGTCGAGCTTGTGAGATTCAAAATTGATGCTCATTGGATTTGATCCTCCCAGATCACGCAGAAGATGCTTCTGCGCTGTTTTTCTGATGCTTTCGTGTTATTTTGCTCCCTTGGCCCCTTTTGTTTTCCCTGCACAGTCCGGGAAAGGGCCAAAGTCGCACTTTCGGTATTTTAGCACCGCAAAGAAAAGAAGTCAATCAAGTAAAGTGCTGAATTAAAAACCGGCGGCAGGATTTTTCCTTTTGAAAATAAGCTTTTTTTGAAAAGCACAAAAGAAAACAAAAACTGTGCGTCCCAAACGGACAGCAAACTTGCAAAAGGAAAGCAGCACCCTCCGGAGAGGCGGGAAGGGTAGTCAAAAATTTTCAACTCTGATTTAGGCAAGATGCTTAAAATTTGATGTACAGATTCGGCAAAAGTCCGGTATGGGGGCGGGCCCTTGGCAAGCGAAAAAGAAAAGTGTATACTGGAACCATCAAATACTTTATAAGGAGTGCAGAACGATGCAGGCAACGATCCGGAACGAATATCTGACCCTGACGGTGGATACCCACGGTGCAGAAGCCGTCAGCCTGAAAAATGCAGCGGGGGAGGAGATGCTGTGGCAGGCCGACCCTGCCGTCTGGGCACGCCATGCGCCCATCCTTTTCCCGTGGACCGGCAAGCTGCCGGGGGGCACTTTTGCCCATGACGGCAAGACCTACAAGGGTGGCCAGCACGGCTTTGCCCGGGATCTGGAGCACACCCTGCTCCACGCCGAAGACGATGTCATCCGGATGCAGCTGCAGTCGGATGAGACCATCGAAGCGGAGCGGTTTCCTTTTCCCTTTCTTCTCACCAGCACGTTCCGACTGGAAGGAAAGACGGTCCACCACACCCTTACCGTGACCAACACCGGCAAAGAGGAACTGCGGTTCGGCATCGGCTATCACCCGGCGTTCAAGATCCCCTTTGACGACAAACACATCACCGAGGACTATGAGTTCCGGTTCGACCAGCCCGAGAGCCCTATGGTGCTGGACTGCCAGCCTCACGGCCTGCTGAATGGCAAGTGCCGCTATGTCTGGAAAAACCAGCAGACCATCCCGCTGACGGATGATCTTTTTGCCAACGACAGCTTCTGCATGGCAGGTCTGCGGACCAGGACGCTGGGCATCTACGAGAAGGACACCGGCCGCTGCGTGGTCTGCGATGTGTCGGGCTACCCCTATTCTTTGATCTGGAGTGCCCCGGCAAAGCCGGTGCGGTTCGTCTGCATCGAACCTTGGCAGTCTCTGCCCGGTGCCGAGACCGACCCGCAGGAGTGGACGGAGCGTGCAGCCGCCGCAGTTCTGGCTCCGGGCCGAAGCTGGTCTACCACCCTCAGCACGACTTTTGATCGGTAAGCAGCATAAAAGAAAGGGGCTGTTGCACAAGCCCTAACAAAAAGACCGGAGTTATTTAGCCAAAAGG
>CALDNF010000009.1 GCA_937917475.1 uncultured Faecalibacterium sp. | reverse complement strand
AGCGTTTTACTATGTACGTCAAAGAAGTTACCGTTGAAAATCAGGTTGGTCTGCACGCCCGTCCGGCTACTTTCTTCATCCAGAAGGCAAACGAGTTCAAGTCCTCCATCTGGGTTGAGAAAGAGGAGCGCCGTGTGAATGCGAAGAGCCTGCTGGGTGTCCTGTCTCTGGGCATCGTGGGCGGTACCACCATCCGCATCATTGCCGATGGCGCAGACGAGCAGGCTGCTGTTGACGGCCTGATCAAGCTGGTCGAGTCCGGCTTCGCAGAGTAATTCGAGCCTTTAAAAATGGAAGCGGCGGGGAGACCTGCCGCTTTTTTGGTATTGAGTACAAACCCGTAAAAGGAGGGCATTTTCATGAAAGAGAACACAAAGGAAACAATCTACAACTTTTTGGAAAAAGCTCATGACCTGTGCGACTCGGGTAAGCCGTGGTATGTGTTTCTCGGGATGTGGACGGTCGTGCTGGTGCTGGATGTCATCTGCCAGCTGTTCAGCGAGGACAAGCCCAAGCTGTGGTGTTGGCTCATGGCGGCAATGGGCGTCGTGAACTGCGTCCTGAACCTGAAAATCTGCCGTCTGAACCGGGAAAAGAAAGCCGCAGAAGCTGACGTATGACAAAAGCCGAACTCTACCAGAAAGCCTGTATGCTGCCGCTTCTGCCCGGTGTGTATATCATCCGGGACAAAAGCGACACCATCATCTATATCGGCAAGGCGAAACGGCTCCGCATCCGGGTCAGCCAATATTTCCGGGAGGGAGTGCCCCACGATAACAAGGTCAGCCAGATGATCGCCCATGCCTATGCGTTTGATGTCATCGTCTGCCAGAGCGAGTTTGAGGCACTGGTGCTGGAAGCAAGCCAGATCAAGGCCCACACCCCGAAGTACAATATCCTGCTCAAGGACGACAAGGGGTACAGCTATATCAAAATCACCAAAGAGGAATGGCCCCGGCTCTCGTTCACTCTCCAGAAAGAGGACGACGGTGCGGAGTATATCGGTCCCTACACCTCCAGCTTTGCGGCCCGGCAGATCGCAGAAACGGCGATGGATGCCTTTCTACTGCCCCGGTGCAATAAGCGGTTCCCGCAGGACATCGGCAAAGGCCGCCCCTGCCTGAACGCCCACATCGGCAAGTGCATGGCGGTGTGCAGCGGCAAAGTCAGCTGTGAGAACTACAATCAGGCCGTCAAGAGTGCAGTGCATCTGATCCGGTACGGCAAAAAGGACATCCTGAAAACTCTCAACGAGCGGATGCTGGAAGC
>CALDNF010000008.1 GCA_937917475.1 uncultured Faecalibacterium sp. | reverse complement strand
CCGTCTGCCATGTGGATGCCTCCAAGGGCATCGTGGCATGGGGCAAGGACAACGCTGCGGCCAGCGGCCTTGCAGACCGGCCCATCCGCTGGCTGGTGGATGACTGCTCGAAGTTCGTGGCCCGGGAAAAACGCCGGGGCAACACCTACGACGGCATCATCATGGACCCGCCCAGCTATGGCCGGGGCCCCGGCGGCGAGATCTGGAAGCTGGAAGACTGCATCTATGATCTCATCAGCCAGTGCGAGGAGGTGCTGAGCGACAAGCCCCTCTTCTTTGCCGTCAACAGCTACACCACCGGCCTGTCGCCTGCTGTTATGGAGTATATGCTCAAGACCACTCTGATCCCCCGCTTCGGCGGCAAGACTTCCTGTGACGAGATCGGCCTGCCGGTCTCCGCCACCGGCGGTGTGGTGCCCTGCGGCGCAACGGCGATCTGGGAAGAATAATCTTTAAGTAAGGGGTACAGCCTTTTGAGAAGGCGCACCACCGGAAAGAGAAAACAATGGACGAAACGATTTTAACAGCGAAAGATCTGAAATTCCGCTACGATCCCGACAAGCCGGACTATGCGCTGGACGGTGTGTCGATGAGCGTGAAAAAAGGCGAGTTCGTGGCAGTGCTGGGCGCAAACGGCTGCGGCAAATCCACACTTGCCAAGCACTTCAATGCCATCCTCCTGCCTGAAACCGGCACAGTGCTGGTGGAGGGGATGGACACCGCCGATGAAAGCAAAATTTACGATATCCGCCAGACCGTGGGCATGGTGTTCCAAAGCCCGGACAACCAGATCGTTGCCACGGTAGTGGAAGAGGATGTGGCGTTTGCCCTCGAGAATCTGGGCGTGCCGCAGGACGAGATGCGCCGCCGGGTGGATGAGGCCATGAAGATGGCAGGCATCTACGAGTACCGGGAGCGGGCTCCCCACAACCTCTCCGGCGGCCAGAAACAGCGGGTTGCCATTGCAGGCGTTGTTGCCATGCGGCCCGACTGCCTGATTCTGGATGAAGCCACCGCCATGCTGGACCCCCGGGGCCGGGAGCAGGTGATGCAGACCATCCATCATCTGAATAAGAATATGGGCATCACGGTAGTTGCCATTACCCACTACATGGAGGAGGCTGCACAGGCTGACCGTGTGCTGGTGATGAGCAAGGGCCATGTGGTCATGGAAGGCACCCCCAAAGAGGTGTTCAGCCAGACCGAAAAAGTCCGTTCCCTCCGTCTGGACGTGCCGCAGGCTGCCGAGCTGCGGGATGAGCTGGTCAAGGCCGGCATCCCCATGCCCGAGGGCATCATCGACACCGGCGAATGTGCACAGGCTCTCTATGAGCTGCTGCGGTAAGGAGGGGAAAGACAATGGCAAGTATCATCAAGGTAGAACACCTGAGCTATGTGTATAACCCCGGAATGCCCAACGCCGTTACTGCACTGGACGATGTAAGCTTCGAGGTGGAAGAGGGCGATTTCGTGGGCATCATCGGGGCCACCGGCTCCGGCAAAAGCACCCTGATCACCCATATGAACGGCCTGAACAAGCCCACCAGCGGCAAGCTGTACATTGATGGCCGGGATATCTGGGAAGACCCCGCAAAGATCCGGGATTTTCGGTTCCTCACCGGTCTGGTGTTCCAGTATCCGGAGTATCAGCTGTTCGAGGAGACCTGTTATAAGGATATCGCTTTCGGCCCCAAAAACATGGGCCTCGATGAGGCCGAGATCGACCGCCGGGTCCACGAAGCGGCGGATTTCGTCGGGCTGGACCCCGCTCTGTTGGAGCGGAGCCCCTTTGAGCTGTCCGGCGGACAGAAACGCCGGGTGGCCGTGGCCGGTGTGATGGCCATGAAGCCCCGCATCCTTGTGCTGGACGAGCCTGCTGCCGGTCTTGACCCGGAGGGCCGGGACGAGATCCTGAGCGAGGTGAAGGACTACCACAAAAAAACCGGCACC
>CALDNF010000007.1 GCA_937917475.1 uncultured Faecalibacterium sp. | reverse complement strand
GTGCGGCGGGGTAAAGATGGTGCAGCAGTCCTCGTAGGGCAGGATGCTGGTCTCAAAGGTGTTGATGTGGCGGGAGGTCTCGATGATCTCGGTCTTATCCATGCCGATGAGGGGCCGCAGGATGGGCAGGTCCTGAGCGGCGTCGGTGCACTGGATGGCTTTGACGGTCTGGCTTGCCACCTGCGCCAGACTCTCGCCGGTGATGAGGGCTTCGCAGCCCTGCTTTTTGGCGATGATGTTGGCAATGCGCATCATGCTCCGCCGCATCAGCACCGTGAACAGCACGTCAGGGGCGTTGTCCCGGATGTACTCCTGCGGGGTGGTGTAGGGCACCACAAAGAGGTTGGTGCTGCCGGTGTAGGGGGTGATAAGCTGGGCCAAAGCCTTGACTTTCAGTTTGGCACGCTCCGAAGTATACGGAGGGGACGCAAAGTGAATGTGGTCGAGGCCAAGCCCCCGCTTTGCCATCCGGTAAGCGGCCACCGGGCTGTCGATGCCGCCGGAGAGCATATTCAGGGCCCGGCCGCTGGTGCCCACGGGCAGACCGCCCTCGCCCGGCACTTTCGGGCCGTGAATATACGCACCGTAATCCCGGATCTCCACGATCACCTTAAAATCCGGGTTGTGCACGTCCACCTTGAGGTAGTTGTGCTTGCCCAGCAGGTAGGCACCCAGCTCCCGCATCAGCTCGGGGCTGGTCATGGGGTAGCTCTTGTCGGCCCGGCGGGCTTCCACCTTGAAGGTGCGGATGCCCCGCAGGCTGTCGCCCAGATAGTCCTCGGTGGTCTGGCAGATGGTGTCAAAGTCCTTTTCGCAGACCACAGCCCGGCTCAGTGCAGCCAGACCGAACACGGTGCGCACCCGGTCAAAGGCGAGGTCCATGTCCACGTCCTCTTCCTCGGGTTCCATGTAGAAGGTGGACTGGGTGCAGTAGACCCGGAACTTGCCCACGGTCTTGAGCCGGTAGCGAAGGATCTTCATCATCGCCGACTCGAACTGATTGCGGTTGAGGCCCTTCAGGGACATTTCGCCCTGATAGCCCATGATAATTTCACGCATAAATACTCCTAAAAATTATTTCTTGATCCGTTGCAGATGCTTCATGCCGTCCTCAAAGCGGTTGAGGAACGCATCCACATCCTCGGGGGTGTTGTCTGCACAGAACGATACCCGGATGGCGGTGTCGATGGCAAGGGGAGAACGGCCCATAGCGGCGAGGGTGTGGCTGGGCTGACCCCGGCCGCAGGCACTGGCCGAAGAAACGTAGATGTTCTTTTCCGCCAGAAATGCCAGCATGGTTTCGCTCTTGATGCAGTTTTCACTGAAATTCAGAACCTCGGCTACGGCAGAATCCGGGCTGTTGATCTCCACTTCCGGGAAGGCTTTCAGTCCTTCCCGCAGCCGGGCGTTCAGGGCCCGGATGGCAGTGTCCCGGCTCTTCATACTCTTTGCCAGCCGGCTGGCGGCTGCGGCAAGGCCCATGGCGTAGGGCAGGTTCTCAGTGCCGGGGCGCATTTCCCGCTCCTGCTCGCCGCCCAGATAGGGCGGCTGGAACGCCTGTACCAGCCGGTCACTGAGGTAGAGGGCTCCGATGCCTTTGGGGGCATGAATCTTGTGCCCGCTGACCGAGAGGGTGTCGATGTTGTCCAGCTTGATGGGCACCCGCATCCAGGCCTGAACGGCATCTACATGGACGATGGTGCGGCTGTTTTTCTGCTTGACCGCAGCAGCCAGCCGCTCCACGTCGTTCCGGGTGCCAATCTCGTTGTTGACCATCATGCAGGCGGTCAGGATGGTGTTTTTGTCTACATGGGCCAGCATTTCGTCAATGTCCAGCGTGCCGTCGGGCCGGGGGTTGACCACGGTGACGTCATAGCCCATCTTGGCCAGCCGTTCCAGCGGTTTCTGAACGCTGGGGTGCTCAAAGCCGGATACCACGATCCCCTTGCCGAAGCTTCGGGTCAGGGCGGCACCCAGCAGGGCCAGATTGTTGCTCTCGCTGCCGCAGGAGGTGAAATAGAGCTCCCGGGGCTTGCAGCCCAGCGTGCGGGCAACGACAGCCCGGGCAGCGTTCAGGGCGGCTTCGCTTTGGGCACCCGGGACGTAAAGGGAGGAGGGGT
This sequence comes from uncultured Faecalibacterium sp., assembly GCA_937917475.1. Taxonomy (GTDB): domain Bacteria; phylum Bacillota; class Clostridia; order Oscillospirales; family Ruminococcaceae; genus Faecalibacterium. The sequence continues at coordinate 4,807 of CALDNF010000007.1, read as the reverse complement.
TTGCCCAGTGCTCTCGCATGGCGTTGTTGATGACATCGGCCACCTCCGGGGCTACCATAGTGGTGGCGGCGTTGTCGAGGTAATGGATCTCAGGATTTTGCAGCATAAAATTGATTCCTGCCTTTGTAATATACAAAATAAACCATGATGATTATAGCACAGAAGCGACGGTTTGCCAACAAAAAAGGACTGTTCCCGATGGGGAACAGCCCTTTTGAGCTTTCAGGCGAAGATCAGCGGGTCTCGTTGGCCTTCTGCAGCCAGATGCTGCCGATGTCCAGTGCATTGTACAGGCCGTGCTTGGTGGTCTGGCGGGCGACCCGGGCCTCCGGAGCCTTGGTGTCGTCGGTGGAAAGCAGCATCAGGTGAACTTTATCGGCTACCTGCTGGCCGGCCATGGGGGTGGTGGTCAGGATCTGGAGATACAGCACATAAGGATCGGTCATACGGCCGTAATACAGCTCGTTGTCCTTGCGGACGAGGGGCTTGCCTTTATAAGTCAGTTTTGGAGTAAATGGCATCGTGAAAGCCTCCCTATCGTTTGATTCAATCCAGTATAACACATTTATAGCAGCAGATGCAAGGGAGGGGCTCTTCCGGAGCAAATTTTTCACGCTTGCACACGGAGACAGCGGGCGGTATAATACAGGTAACAACAGGGGACACCGTGTCCCCGGGAACCGACGGAGGGCAGGTTATGGCGGACTATCAGGAATACCGCAGACGGATCTTACACAAACGGTGGCGGCGGCGGTTCATTGTGGCAGCTCTGCTTGTGCTGCTGATCCTGCTGGGAGCGATGGGAACGATGTGGCAGGTGCTGCACCGTGCGCAGGCCTCGGACCGCACCGCCGAGATCAGCATTTTGCAGCAGGCTGTGCCGGGCAATGAGTGGAACACCATCCGCTACACCCCCGCCCGGCAGATCAGTGTCCAGACCCGGGCCGACGGCACCACGGCCATGGATTTCCGCTTGGCGGCTCTTCCTGCCTCCGACCCGGTGGACCGCAGCGTGTTTGCACAGGACAGCTTCCTGGGTGACAGCCTGACGCAGGGGATGCAGATGTACTCCACCGGCCTGCCCCACGCCATGTTCTGCGCCTATAAGGGGGTGGGGCCCAACGCTGTGGTCAACGGCACCTCCTGCAAGCGGGCCGACGGCGTGAAGGAAGTGCCCATGGAAGCCCTTGCCGCCCAGCAGCCCAAGAACCTTTACGTTCTGCTGGGCACCAATGTCCTCAACCGGGACGGCGATTACAGCAGCTTCCTGACCTATTACCGGCTCATGCTGGATATGCTGAGCCAGTCTCTGCCCAACACCCATATCTACGTCCAGTCCATCACCCCGGTGCGGCCCGAAGTACGCCAGACCCACCCGGGCCTGTACAAGGAGCGGCTGTGTGAGATCAACAATGAACTGGCTGCGATCGCACTGGAAAAAGGCTGTTCCTTCCTCAACCTGTGGGAGGTGCTGGCTGATGAGAACGGTGACCTGCGGGCGGAGTATGCCCAGCCCGACGGCTACCATATCAAGATGGATGGATATACTGTCTGGGTGGATTACCTGCGCACCCACCGTGTGGCAGAAAATGTCGCCGCTGCTGCTTGACAAAAGCGGCGGAGTTATGTTATCTTAACATTGTCACAAACAGCTCTTCTTGCTGACGGAATCTTGTGGAGCACCACAGTGTGAGAAAAGCTGAGGAACAAAATGCCGACCGTCTGGGCAGCTTTGCGCAACCGCTGCGCAGAGCTGCCCTTTTTCATTGCCTGTTCTGCGCTGAAAAGGAGGACAAACCATGAAGTCTGATATCGAGATCGCACAGGAAGCCAAAATGAAGCCCATTTCGGAGATCGCTGCCTCTCTCGGCCTTGCCGACGAGGATGTGATCCCCTATGGCCGCTATAAGGCCAAGATCAACCACCGGCTCATCCACAAGGCCCAAAAGCAGGGCAAGATGATCCTGGTCACCGCCATCAGTCCCACCCCGGCGGGCGAGGGCAAGACCACCACCAGCGTGGGTCTGGCCGATGCCATGAACGCTCTGGGCAAAAAGACCATGCTCTGCCTCCGTGAGCCCTCGCTGGGGCCGGTGTTCGGCATCAAGGGCGGCGCAGCAGGCGGCGGCTATGCGCAGGTGGTGCCCATGGAGGATATCAACCTCCACTTCACCGGCGACCTCCACGCCATCGGGACGGCCAACAACCTGCTGGCGGCCATGATCGACAACAGCATCCAGCAGGGTAACCCCCTGAACATCGACCCCCGGCGGATCACATGGAAACGCTGCATGGACATGAACGACCGCCAGCTCCGGTTCATCGTGGATGGTCTGGGCGGCAAGGTCAACGGCACTCCCCGGGAGGACGGTTTTGATATCACCGTTGCCAGCGAGGTCATGGCCATCTTCTGTCTGGCAACCAGCATCTCCGACCTGAAGGAGCGGCTGAGCAAGATCGTCTGCGCCTACACCTATGAGGGCAAGCCGGTGACCGCCGGGCAGATCGGTGCCGCTGGTGCTATGACCGCTCTGCTCAAGGATGCGCTGGACCCCAACCTCGTCCAGACACTTGAGAACAACCCCGCCATCATCCACGGCGGCCCCTTTGCCAACATCGCCCACGGCTGCAACAGCGTCATGGCAACCAAGCTCAGCCTGTCGCTGGCCGATTACGTCATCACCGAGGCGGGCTTCGGCGCAGATCTGGGTGCAGAAAAGTTCCTCGATATCAAGTGCCGCTATGCGGGCATTGCTCCCAGTGCCTGTGTGCTGGTGGCTACCGTCCGGGCCCTCAAGAGCCACGGCGGCGTTGCCAAGGCAGACCTGAACCAGCCTAACCTCGAGGCTGTCAAGGCGGGCCTGCCCAACCTGCTCCGCCACATCGACAACCTGAAGAACGGCTTTGGCCTGCCGGTGGTGGTGGCTGTCAATGCCTTCCCCACCGATACCCCCGAAGAGCAGGCCTGTGTGGAGCAGGCCTGTGCCGAGCAGGGCGTGCCCTGCGTCCTCAGCGAGGTCTTTGCCAAGGGCGGCGAGGGCGGCAAGGCTCTGGCCGAAGAAGTCCTCAAGATCATGGAGGACCGTCCCATCCAGTACACCTATCCGCTGGATATGCCCCTCAAGGAGAAGGTCAAGGCCATTGCCACCAAGATCTACCGTGCCGACGGCGTGAATTTCAGTGCCGCCGCCAGCAAGACCCTTGCCGAGCTGACCGAGATGGGCTATGGCAATCTGCCGGTCTGCATCGCCAAGACCCAGTACAGCTTCAGCGATAACGCAAAGCTGCTGGCCGCTCCCACCGGTTTTACCATGGAAGTGCGGGAAGTCCGCCTTGCCGCCGGTGCTGGTTTCGTGGTGGTCATCTGTGGCAATATCATGACCATGCCCGGCCTGCCCAAGAAACCTGCCGCCGTCAACATTGACGTGGATGCCGACGGCAAGATCACCGGTCTGTTCTGAGAAATATCATCTCTGCATCAAAAAATGGCTGTGCCGAAAGGCACAGCCATTTTTTGTGTCACGCTTGAAGTTATTTGCACAGCCAACGCAGGGCAAACCAGCTGTAAGCCGCAGAGCCCTCGTAGAGGATGCTGTCGTCAAACCGCACCTTGGGGTGATGCTGGCCGTAGAGGTAGCCGTCCTTGGAGCTGCCCGCTGAGAGAAACATACTCACGGTGGGCACCTCGTGGCTCACAAAGGCGAAATCTTCGCTGCCGCCGCCGGGCTTGCCTCCGGTGATGGGGGTCATGTCCATGGCACCCTTGCCCAGAAGCTCGGTCATATAGGTCAGAGCATCGGCGGCAAGAGCGTTGTCTACCACCATGCAGGGGCAGAAATCACTGAACTCGACCTCTGCCGTGCAGCGGTAAGCGGCGGCAACGCCCTGTGCGATTTCGGTCATTCGCTGCCGGATGAGAGCCCCGGTTTTGTTGTCAGGGTCGGTGGTACGGATGGTGCCAAACATCTCCGCCTTGTCCGGGATGACGTTGGAAGCCGCTCCGGCCTGAAATTTGCCGGTGGTAAAGACGCCGAAGCCGCTGGGGTCCAGTTCCCGGCTGTTGATCTCCTGTAAGGCAATGTGGATGTGGGCTGCGGCGGTGATGGGGTCGATGCAGGCATTGGGCATGGAGCCGTGTCCGCCCTTGCCATGAACGGTGATGTGATACTGCTCGCAGCTTGCCATGGTGATGCCGCCGCCGGGTACCAGCACGGTACCGGCAGGCAGAGGCATCCCGGCCAGAACATGGAACATCACAGCGGCATCCACCTTCGGGTTCTCCAGCAGGCCGTGGGCGATCATATCCGGCGAACCCTGAAAAATCTCCTCGGCAGGCTGGAATTCCAGCTTGACCGTGCCCTCAATCTCATCCTCGTGGGCCTTGAGGAGCTTTGCTGCACCCAGCATCATGGCCGTGTGCATATCATGGCCGCAGCCGTGCATCCTGCCGGGCAGCTCCGACGCAAATTCTTCCCCGGACTCTTCCTGAATGGGCAGAGCGTCCATGTCGCCCCGCAGCAGGATGGTCTTGCCTGGCTTTCGGCCCCCGGCCAGTGCAATGATACCGGCCTTGCCGCAGTCCTGCGGGGTGTAGCCCATCTCCGTCAGGGCCGTTTTGACCAGTGCCCGGGTCTCAGGCAGGTCAAAGCCCACCTCCGGGTGCCGGTGGAGCGTCCGCCGCCAGTTCTGCAGCTGGGGCTCCAGTGCTTTTGCTTCGGTGAGTAACTCGTTGGAAGAGATCATAAAGAGCCTCCTTACTTTCTATGAGGAAAGGCTCTTTATGATCTCTTCCAACGAGTTACTCACC
>CALDNF010000006.1 GCA_937917475.1 uncultured Faecalibacterium sp. | reverse complement strand
TGATCTCGGTGCCCTTCATCTGGGCCTGATTCACTTCGTTCAGCACGGCGGTCTTGAGGCCGGAGAAACTGACGTTGTACCTGCCTTCCACATGAGGCACCGGCAGGCGGTAAGCTTTGGGGTTGCCGGTCTTGGCGGCATTTGCCACGCTGGGGCCGCCGGGATAGGGCAGGCCCAGCGTCCGGGCCACCTTGTCAAAGGCTTCGCCTGCGGCATCGTCCACGGTGTGGCCCAGAATGTGGTAGTGGGTGTAGTCCTGCACCTCCACGATGTGGCTGTGCCCGCCCGAAGCCACCAGACAGAGGAAGGGGGGCTTGAGCTCGGGGTGGGTCAGGTAAAGGGCAGCGATGTGTCCCCGCAGATGGTGCACCGGCACCAGCGGCTTGCCTGCCGAGTAGGCCAGACCCTTGGCAAAGTTGACCCCCACCAGCACCGCACCGATGAGCCCGGGGGCAAAGGTAACGGCCACGGCATCTACGTCATCCATGGTCTTTCCGGCGTCCAGCAGGGCCTTTTTGACGGTGGCACTGATGAACTCGCAGTGGCGGCGGCTGGCGATCTCGGGCACCACACCGCCGTACAGGGCCTGTTCTTTTACGCTGGTGGAGATGACGTTGCTCAGCAGATGCCGGCCATCCTCCACCAGAGCTGCGGCGGTCTCGTCGCAGGTGGATTCGATTCCTAAAACGATCATAGCTTTAATGGGCCTCCAGCCAGTTTTTGCCCTGATGCACCTCAGTGCTCAGGGGCACAGCGTAATGCACGCAGCCTTCCATCTCTTCCCGCAGGATGGCAGCGGCCCGTTCGGCCTCTGCCTCCGGGGCTTCCACGATCAGTTCATCGTGGACGGTGAGGATGAGGCGGCTCTCCATCTTCTCGTCCCGCAGCCGCCGCCAGACCCGCACCATGGCCAGCTTGATGACATCCGCTGCGGTGCCCTGAATGGGGGTGTTGCGGGCCATCCGCTCGCCGCTGGCCCGGATGTTGTGGTTGGAGCTGGACAGCTCCGGCAGAGAGCGTCGGCGTCCGAAGAGGGTGGACACATAGCCGTTGGTCTTTGCGTCGGCAATGGTCTTGTCCATGTACTCGCTCACCTTGGGGAAGGCCGCAAGGTAGTTCTTGAGGAAGGCGTCGGCTTCCTTGACGGATACGCCGATGTCCTTGGACAGGCTGTAGGCTCCCTTGCCGTACATGATGCCGAAGTTGATGGCCTTGGAGGAGGAGCGCAGCCGGGGCGTCACCTCGTCCAGAGGCAGGTTGTAGATCTTTGCGGCGGTGGAGCGGTGGATGTCCTCCCCGTTCAGAAACGCCTGCTGCATATGCTCGTCGCCGGTGACGTGGGCAAGGATGCGCAGCTCGATCTGGCTGTAATCGGCATCCACCAGCACGCAGCCCGGCTTTGCCACAAAGAAGGCCCGCAGCTGGCTGCCCAGCTCGGTGCGGATGGGGATGTTCTGCAGGTTGGGATTGTCGGAAGAGAGCCGCCCGGTGCGGGCTTCGGTCTGGTTGAACCGGGTGTGGATGCGGCCGTCCGGGCCGATGACCTTCAGCAGGCCCTCCACATAGGTGGAGTTGAGCTTCTGGTAGGCACGGTATTGCAGCACGTCCTCCACCAGCGGATATTCCCGCAACGCTTCCAGCGTCTCGGCATCGGTGGACCAGCCCCGCTGGGTCTTTTTGCCATGGGGCAGGCCCATAGTGTCAAAGAGCATCTCGCCCAGCTGCTTGGGGCTGTTGGGATTGAAGCTGACGCTGCCGGTCTCGGTCTGGATGCGGGCCAGCACCTGTTCCAGCTCCGAGCGCATCCGGACGCCGAAGGCCTCGATGCCGCCCTTGTCCACAAGGATGCCGGTGCGGGTCATGTCGGCCAGCACCTGCGCCAGCGGGAATTCGATCTCGTTGTAGAGCTTGTCCTCGCCCCGGGCGGTGATCTTGGACTTCATCTTGTCAAAGAGGTTGGCCAGAGAACCGGCGTCCGGCCAGTCCTCCACGGTGAAGGCCGGACGGACCCGGTAGGAGGCGATGAGCTCTCCCACCTGATACTTGGAGGCGGAAGCATCCAGCAGGTAGGCGGCCAGCTTGCCGTCCCAGACGATGCTGCTGCCCCAATGCCCTGCGGCCATAGCCCGGGCATAGAGGGGGGCGGAGTCAAAGACGTCCAGCGTCACGGCGGGGTCGTCCAGCAGCCGGAGCAGCTGGTCGTCCTCCAGCGGATAGACGGTGCTGCCCTGCACGGCGTACCATGCCTCGGGCCGGGTGACCACGTTCCGCACCCCTTTCTTGCCCATGGCGGCGGGGCGGCAGGCCACCAGATAGTGCCCCTCCGGCAGGAAGGGCAGGGGGGCAATGTCGCCCTCCTCCACCGGTGCAGCCTTGGGGTCCGGGGCGGGAGCTACATCCTCCAGCCCGAACCGGGAGATCAGGGTGTTAAGCTCCAGCTGCTGCATCAGCCGGACCGCAGCGGGCTTGTTGCCCTCGCCGACCACATAGGCACCCTCGGCGGTGGGGATGGGGGCATCGGTGCGGATGGTGCCCAGCGTGTGGCTGAGCTTGGCACTGTCATAATGGCACAGCAGGTTCTCCCGCTGCTTGGGCTTGATGGAAGGGTCGTCCAGATGCTCGTAGACACCTTCCAGAGTGCCGAATCTCTGGATCAGAGAAAGGGCAGTCTTTTCGCCGATGCCCTTTACGCCCGGGATGTTGTCGGAGCTGTCGCCCATCAGGCTCTTGACCTCGATGAGCTGCAGCGGGTCGATGCCGTACTTCTCCCGGATGGCATCCACATCCATAGTCACGGTCTTGCTCTTGCCAAGGGCGGTGGTGGCCAGCAGCACGGTGGTGCTCTCGCTCACCAGCTGCAGGCTGTCCCGGTCTCCGGTGGCAAGGAAGCAGTCATCCCGGCGGGCCTTGCAGGCCGCAGCCAGCGTGCCCAGAATGTCGTCTGCTTCCCAGCCTTCGGCGGAGACCTGACGGTAGCCCAGGTCCGTGAGCAGCTCCTTCAGCAGGGGCATCTGCTGGGCAAGCTCTTCGGGCATCTTGTGGCGGGTGGCCTTGTAGCCGTCGTACATGGCGTGGCGGAAGGTGGGGGCCCGCAGGTCGAACGCAATGGCGACCTCGTCGGGCTGAGCTTCCCTGAGCAGGGAGAGCATGATATTCAAAAAGCCAAAAATGGCGTTGGTGTAGCGGCCGTCCTTGGTGGTCAGCAGCTTGATGCCGTAAAAGGCACGGTTGGCGATGCTGTTGCCGTCGATGACCAGTAAACGCATGGTTCGCAGTCCTCCGTTCCATAATTTCACATCTTATAGTATAGCACAAAACGCCGCTGAAATATACTATCCTTTTGCCCGGGAGTATGGTACAATAAAAACCACAAGGCAGGAGGACAAAAACCATGAACATCCAGATCTTCGGCACCAGCAAGTGCTTTGACACCAAAAAGGCCCAGCGGTATTTCAAGGAGCGGGGCATCAAGTTCCAGATGATCGACCTGAAGGAAAAAGAGATGAGCCGGGGCGAGTTCGACAACGTGGCCCGGGCTCTGGGCGGCTGGGAAAAGCT
>CALDNF010000005.1 GCA_937917475.1 uncultured Faecalibacterium sp. | reverse complement strand
CCCACGATTTCGGTGTGACCCTGAACGAGAACTTCCTCGACTAAGCGATTCCCATTTTCTCCTTTATTTTATTACAAAAGCAAAACAGGCATTCGGTTTGATCCCGCTGAGCGGTTCATCCAGATGCCTGTTTTGCTTTAATTTTCCCGGAATTCCACAGGTGTTTTCCCGGTTACCTGCTGGAACACGGAGCTGAAATAATTGCGGGTGGCAAAGCCCAGCTGCTCGGATATTTCTCGCACACTGAATTCCGTGCTTTTCAGCAGGACTTTGGCACGTTCGATCTTCGCAAACTTGGTGTAATTCGTTACACTCAGACCGGTTTCTTCTTTGAATTTATGCGTAAGGTAATATTCGGTGTAGCCCACCAGTGCGGCAAGGTCTGCTGCTGCGATTTTCTTATCCAGATTCATTTCAATATAGTCTACACATTTCTGAATCTGCGGGCTGAGGTTCGGATTTGTCCGGTGCTTATGCACACGGTGGATAAAATCATCGTACATCATCGTGGACAGCGGATATAATTCATCCATCGATTTTGCAGACTCGGCTGTTTGAATGTAGCTGTCTCCCAGCGAGTATGCTTCCTCTGGCGAAAGACCGCCCTCGATCGCAGCCCGGCAGACCAGCGAGGTAAACACGATGATGGATGTTTTGCCCTGCCGCAGCACATCGGTGCTTTGTACCGGAACGCCGGTGCTCATACTGATGCTGTTGGAAAGGGCATCCTTATAATTCAAGTCGCCGGTGCGCACCATTTGCAACATTCCCTGTTCCGCCATCCAGAGCTTATGCCGATCCCGGTAGGGCGATTCTTTTTTCATTCGTGCTTCGGGTAAAGCAGAACTGTTCACGCTGCTCAGTTCCAGCCGCTGTCCGGTCAGGCAATAGTGCATCATCAGAAGATAGCGGTTCAGGATGGTGCTTTGCAGCACAGGCACCTTCTTCAGAACGTCATAAAACTGGATTGTCCATGCAACGCTTACTTCCAGTTTGAGATAGCTTTTGAAGCCTTCCTCCACGCCTCGCAGCGTTACGTTCTGATAAAACACCGGTCCTATGACCCAGATCCGTTTGAGCTGATCGTTTTCTTTTTCAAAGGCCGCACCCCATAAAAGGCCAATGGCTGTGCCCAGTGTAACAGGCAGGTCCTCTTTTTGCCCATGCTCAAACATCCGTTGTTTACAGCCCAGAAGTTCAAACGCACCGGAAAGGAAAACTTCATCCGGACAGTTGCTCCGCAGAAGCGTTCCATCTGCATTGTAGCACCATGTATAGATACTTCCGCCACATTGAATCAGCTCGGAGAACAACGCCATATTTTGAAAAATATCCATACACAGCACCTCTTTTCTTTAGTATAACATAGATTTTTGTTTCTGAAAAGAAACAGCGGCCACCTTTTTCCAAGACGGTCACTGTCTTTCGCTTGCAGATTATTTCTCAGCGTAACTGCCAAGCACAGCCAGACTGGGCTTGGCTGTCCGCTCCATCGTAGTACGGTCAACAGCGATCAGACCAAAGTTCATGGCATAGCCCTTCTGCCACTCAAAGTTGTCCATCAGGCTCCAATGGAAGTAGCCCTTTACCGGGATGCCATCGGTGATGCAGTGCTGCACGCCCTCCAAGGCCTGCTGGATAAAGGCCACACGGCGGGTATCATCGGCGGTCGCAATGCCATTTTCGGTCACGAGGATATCACCGTGGAACTGCTGTGCCACCTTGCGGATGACGTGCTCCAAGGCCTGCGGATAGAACTCATAGTCCATCTGGGTCAGTTCTGCGCCTTCCGGAGCAGGGAGCTGCCCCTGCGGGCCGTACAGGGTGCGGGTGTAGTTCTGCACACCGAGAAAATCATCGTTCTGGATGTAGGGCAGGTAGTGGGTGAACTCTTCCTGCCATGCGGCATCGGCAAAGGCTTCGCCGCCGGGTTGTGCCTGCAGGTCGTGCAGGGAGAGGGTCAGGCCGACCTTGACCTCCGGGCAGAGGGCTTTGATGGCATCCCGTGCCGCTGCATGGGCACGCATTACCAGCAGGTCGCCTTCCGGAGTGCGCTCGGAGACAAAGATCTGCGGCTGAGGCGTGCCAAATACCTGTGCGTTTTCCATGGCGGCAAACTTCATGTTTTCCATCATCTTCTGGAAGTTCATGCCCACCTGCACGGTGCCTTCGGCGGATTTTCCGGCTGCGGCAGTATTTTTAGCGGCCTGTTCTGCCATCAGGCGGAACCGCTTGGAGATGGCTGCCAGCTGCAAGCCCATGTTGGCCTCATTGATGGTGCAGACATAGTGCAGTTCGCTGCCCAGCCGCTCCATCACATAGGTCACATACTTTTTGAAATCCTCGACCGTGGATTCGGCTTCCCAGCCGCCCTTGCAGATGAGCCATTTCGGGCTGGTGAAGTGCATCAGGGTGACGATGGGTTCTACACCGTGCGCCTTGCAGCAGGCGATCACCTTGCGATAATGCTCGATGGCTTCCGGATCAAATTTACCCTCTTCCGGTTCGATGCGTGCCCACTCGATGGAAAAGCGGTAAGCGTTCAGCCCGGCATCTGCCAGAAGTTTGATGTCTTCCTCGTACCGGTTGTAATGGTCACAGGCGATGCCGCTGGGCTCCGTAAAGCTGGAATGGGGCAGCTGCTCCTGTGCCCAGTAATCGCTGTTTACATTGTTGCCTTCTACCTGATGGGCGGCAGTGGCAGCACCAACAAAAAATCCTTTTTCAAATTTCCTCATGTCGGTTCTCCTTATCTTAATCTTAAAGAAGTAGCTTCTAAAATTTATTTTACCAGCTTTTTCTTGCAGTGAGGGATAAAATTTAATAATCTGAGACTGCTTTTCACTTTCACACGGATTGTACACTAATTTTTATCCTCTTTATATGATTTTTTGTCCCCGCAAACCTCTTGATTTCTGTTATCCTTGGCTCAGGAAAAGGAAAAGTTGTTGCACACACACAAAGGAGGAACTTCCATGTTTAAAAAGAAACCCACAGCCAGCGAGATTGACGGCGTCCAATACCGCCGTGCGAAACTCTGGCAAATCATCTGCTATGCCTGTAATGCTTTCGTTGGCATGAGCGTTTATTCGCTCATCGGCATGGCAAGCTACTCAGCAAGCATCGGTTACGGCATCACTACGGCCACCGTTGGTGTGATTCTGATGCTCGCCCGCATTCTGGATGGCTTCACCGACCCCATGCTGGCCTTTGTTTATGACCGTGTAAACACCCGATTTGGCAAACTGCGCATTTTGCTGATTAGCGGCTATGTGATTGAAGCGGCTGGTCTGCTGTGTATGTTCAACCTGTTCTCCAGCAAGGGCTTTGGCCTTCCGGTGTTCGCTCTGACTTACGTCATTTATATCATTGGCTACACCGTTACCAACATGACTGCCCAGACGCTGCCAGCCATCATGACCAATGATCCCCGGCAGCGTCCGACCATCGGTGTCTGGTCTACTGCACTGAACTACGCCGTACCCATGGGCATGAGTATGCTGATTTACACCGTCATCCTGCCCAAGTGCGGCGGCAACTTCAATCAGGACTTCCTCAGCACGGTCTGCACCATTGTACTGATCATTGCCGGTATTGGCACCTTGATCGTCTGTGCAGGCATCTCCGCTTACGATAAACCTGAAACCTTTGAAGGCACTTCCAAAAAGCATGAGCCCCTGAAGATGGCCGATGTCGTTGAGGTACTCAAGCACAACAAGCCCCTGCAGTGCTACATCGCATCCAATGCTTCCGACAAGCTGGCACAGCAGGTCGGCAGTCAGGCCATTATCAGCACGATGTTCAACGGTATTCTGATCGGCAACATGGGTCTTGCTACTACCCTCAGTGTTATCAGCATGATCCCTTCCATCTTCTTTGCAGCGTTCGGTGCGAAGTACGTTGGCAAGAAAGGCAGTAAGAAAGGCATTGTGACCTGGACCTGCGTCAGCATGGCAATCACCTCTATCCTGATCTTGTTCTTCATTTTCACAGACCCCAAGCAGATCGGCGTGATGGGCAGCTGGAACATGATCGTTTACGTCCTGCTCACCCTGCTTCAGAATGGTTCGATGATGTGTATCACCACCTCGAATACCTCTTATATGGCAGATACCATCGACTATGAGCTTGACCGCAGCGGCCGCTACATCCCGGCTGTTGTTTCCGGCACTTACAGCCTGATTGACAAACTTATTACCTCTGTTTCCGCAGTCATTGCCACAGGTGCTGTTGCCATTCTGGGTTACACCACCACCATGCCTCAGCCCACCGATGCCTCTACTCCGGCTATCTTCTGGATGACGCTGGCCATTAAATATGGTCTGCCGATGCTCGGCTGGGTCATTACCTTGATTGCAATGGTTGGTTGTCCTCTGACCAAGGAAGAAATGGTCAACGTTCAGAAACGCATTGCGGATAAAAAAGAAGTCCTTCGGCACGAAGTAATCAAGGAAAACATGCAGTAAGCAGCATCCAACCGAAAGGACAGAAATGTTCTTTCGGTTTTGCTGGTTTCATACATTTTAGAACATAGAGGAGAATTTTACAATGAGCAAGACGATCCTGTTACATAATGACTGGTACTTTACCAAAGAGAATACCGGCATCCCCACCGCTGTTTCCGGCGAGGCTGTCACTCTGCCTCATACCTGGAACGCTGTGGATGGTCAGGACGGCGGCAACGACTATTACCGTGGTACCTGCTGGTATACCCGTACCCTTGCAAAGCCGGAGATCCCGGCGGACGGTAAAGCAGTTTTGCAGCTGGACGGCGCAGCCATGACCGCTGTGGTCTACCTGAACGGCGAAAAGCTGGCCGAACACAAGGGCGGCTACTCTGCCTTCCGTGTTGACCTGACCGACCATCTCAAAGAGGAAAACCTGCTGGCCATCAGCGTAGACAACAGCGATAATGATACTGTGTATCCCCAGAAGGCAGACTTCACCTTCTACGGCGGCATTTATCGTGATGTGACCCTGCACATCGTTCCGGCAGAGCATTTTGCCCTGCCGGAAAACGGCGCACCGGCTCTGAAGGTAACGCCCATCGTCACCGATTTGGCTGCCAAGACTGCGGAAGTCACCGTGGAAGCTGCCGTTGTAAATGCACAGAACGTGACCTTTGCGCTGGAAGGCCAGAGCATCACCGCCCCGGTGGAGAACGGCACGGCAAAGGCTGTGTTCACGCTGAACGATGCGCATCTGTGGGATGGCATTGATGATCCGTTCCTCTATACCGTATCTGCCAAGCTGGGTAACGGCGAAGAAGCATCTGCCCGGTTTGGCTGCCGCAAGTTTGAGATCGACCCGCAGAAAGGCTTTCTGCTGAACGGCCGCAGCTATCCGCTGCGTGGTGTTTCCCGCCATCAGGACCGCAAGGGTGCCGGCATCGCTCTGACCAACGAAATGATGGAAGAGGACATCTCCCTCATTCTGGAAATGGGTGCTAACACCATCCGCTTGGCTCATTACCAGCACGCACAGCATTTTTACGACCTGTGCGATGAAAAGGGCCTTGTCATCTGGGCTGAGATTCCCTACATCACCATGCACATGACCAATGGCCGTGCCAACACCCTGTCCCAGATGGAAGAGCTGATCGTCCAGAACTACAACCACCCCTGCATTGCCGTTTGGGGCCTGTCCAACGAGATCACCGCAGCTTCTGCGGTCAATGAAGAGCTGCTGGAAAATCACCGTGCACTGAATGATCTGGCGCACAAGCTCGACCCCACCCGCAAGACCACCATGGCCAACGTGTTCATGCTGGACATCGACAGCCCCATTCTGGAGATCCCGGACGTGAACAGCTACAACCTGTACTTTGGCTGGTATCTGGGTGAGCTGGAGCAGAACGAGGAGTTCTTTGACAATTATCATGCAAAATTCCCGGACCGCTGTATTGGCCTTGCTGAGTACGGCGCAGACGCCAACCCCCAGTATCAGAGCAGCCATCCGGAAAAGGGCGACTACACCGAGAGCTATCAGTGCGTCTACCATGAGCACATGGCAAAGATGATCGCCGAGCGTCCGTGGATGTGGGCGACCCATGTATGGAATATGTTTGACTTTGCTGCCGATGGCCGTGATGAGGGCGGCAAGCACGGCGAGAACCAGAAGGGCCTTGTCACCTTTGACCGCAAGATCAAAAAGGATGCGTTCTACCTCTACAAAGCCTATTGGAGCAAAGAGCCGTTTGTTCACCTCTGCGGCAGCCGCTATGTAGACCGTGCCGAGGATGTGACCGAGATCAAGGTCTACTCCAATCTGCCGGAGATCTCGCTCTACAAGGACGGTCAGCTGGTGGAAACCAAGCAGGGCAATAAGGTGTTTACGTTCCAGCTGCCGATCACCGGCAAGCACACCATTGAAGCACGTTCCGGTGAGCACAGCAGTGTGATTCTGGTGAATAAGGTGGATGCCCCCAACCCGGATTACGCCATGGACAACCGCAAGAATGTGACCAACTGGTTTGATGGTGAACTGGACGAGAACTGCTGGTCGGTCAAGGACAATATGGCCGCAGCTATGGCAGATGCCAAGGCCGGCCCCATCCTGAAACAGATCTCCGATAAAGCCGCTGCTTCCCGAGGCGATGTGGCCGCAGCTGTGAAAGATAACCCCGCTCTGGTGGCTATGATGGAGCGTGCGATGAAGCGTATGACCATTGAATCCATGCTGATGCAGGCAGGTGCTTCGGAAGAGGACATCAAGCAGCTGAACCGTGTGCTGCAGGGCATTGCCAAGGAGTGAGATTTCATGAAACAGACTTATTGCAATCCCCTTGATCTGGGCTACCGCTACCAGCACATGAAGGAAGGCCCCCGTGTAGCGGGCTTCCGGGAAGGGGCAGACCCGACACTGGTCTATTTCAAGGGTAAATATTATCTGTTCGTTTCCATGTCGGCAGGTTTCTGGTATTCGGACGACCTGCTGAACTGGGATTTTCATGCAGACCCTGACCTGCTCATTTATGACTATGCGCCGGATGTGCGGCAGGTGGGAAATTATCTCTATTTTTGCGCCAGCCGCAAGGGGCGCAACTGCCCCATCCTGCGCACCGCCGACCCTTTGAATGAGCCGTTTACCGAAGTATCTGCTCCCTTTGCATTCTGGGACCCGGATCTGTTCTGTGATGATGATGGCCGTGTGTATTTCTACTGGGGCTGCTCCAACACCACCCCCATCTACGGCGTGGAGCTGGACCCCGAAACTATGACCCCCATCGGCGAAAAACAGGAACTGATCTTCGGCAATGAAACGATGCTGGGCTATGAACGCCCCGGCAACAACGGCATTGTGAACCGTGAATCCAGCGTCGTGTATCAGTCTTTGAAGCAGTTCTATGACCCGGAAACCGGCAAACTGAATCTGCCGCCGCAGATGGCGAACATCCCCGGGATGAGTGCCGAAAGCCTGACGGCCATGTTCAACGCCATTGACAAGCCTTACATTGAGGGCGCATTCATGACAAAGCACGGCGACATCTACTATCTGCAATACGCCTGCCCCGGCACCCAGTATAACACCTATGCAGACGGTGTGTACACCGCCAAATCTCCGCTTGGCCCCTTTGTGCGGCAGGCATCCAACCCGTTCTCCGCAAAGCCCGGCGGATTCATCACCGGCGCAGGGCACGGCAGCACCATTGCCGATTCCTGCGGCAACTGGTGGCACGCTTCCACCATGCGGATTTCCGTCAATCATGACTTTGAACGCCGGGTGGGCCTGTTCCCTGCCGGGTTCGACAGGGACGGCGTGCTTTACTGCAACCAGAACTTTGCAGATT
>CALDNF010000004.1 GCA_937917475.1 uncultured Faecalibacterium sp. | reverse complement strand
GCGATAAGCTGAACGCCCTGGGCAAGGACTACATGGGCGAGCACGGCTACTCCTCTCTGGGTCTGGTCATCGGCGGCACCCACATTGAGGAAGCCACCGAGATCCGTGCCAAGTATCAGGACTCCTTCTTCCTTATCCCCGGCTACGGTGCACAGGGCGGCAAGGCGGAGGATATTGCGCAGTACCTGACCCACGGCAACGGCGGCGTGGTCAATTCCAGCCGGGGCATCCTGCTGGCTTACAAGAAGCAGCCCGGCACCACCTTTGACGAGGCCGCTTACAACGAGTGTGTGAACATGAAGGAGGCTATTGCTCATGCGTGCAGCCTGCTGTGAAGCCACTGTCCTGCGCAATGAGGTCATTGCCCCGGACATTCGCCTGCTGACGGTGGTCTGGCCCGACCGGGACCATGCGCCCCATGCAGGCCAGTTCTTCACCCTTCGCTGCTGGGGTGCGGACGAAGGGCCCTTTCTGTCCCGGCCCATCAGTGTTCACCGCTACAATCCGGACAGCAGCACCATTGAGTTTTTGTATCAGATCATCGGCGAGGGCACCCAGAAGCTTGCCCAGCTCAAGATGAAAGATAAATTCCAGCTGACCGGCCCTATGGGCAATGGCTTTGATGTGCCCCAGATCGTCAGCAAGTACAAAAAAATCGCTGTGGTGGGCGGCGGCATCGGCACCGCCCCCATGTATCAGCTCACCCGGGAGCTGGCTGCAGCCGGGGTCAAGCCGGATGTGTTCTTCGGCTTCCGGGATCAGCCTTACTGCATGGAGGAATACCGCTCCATCGCCAATCTGGTCAAGGTGTCCACCGACACCGGTGCAGTGGGCTTCCATGGCTTTGTGACCCAGCTGTATGACCCGGCGGATTACGATGTGGTGCTGGTCTGCGGCCCCACGGTCATGATGCGGAACGCCGCACGTCTTTGTGCCGAGAAGAGCACTCCCTGCTTTGTCAGCTTGGAAAAGAAGATGGCCTGCGGCATCGGTGCCTGTCTGGGCTGCACCTGCGAGACCAAGAGCGGCGAGGGCAAGAGCGTTTGCAAAAACGGCCCGGTGTTTGATGCAACGGAGGTATTCTGATGGCAGATCTGAAAACGAACCTGCTTGGTTTTACCATGAACAGCCCCATCATCGGCGCATCCGGTACGGTGGGCTACGGTGTGGAATATGAGGAGCTGGCTGATTTTTCCAAGATCGGCGGCATTTCCGGCAAGGGCCTGACCCTTCATGGCCAGTACGGCAACAAGGGGGAGCGGCTCTGGGAGACCCCCTCGGGCCTCATCAACAGCATCGGCCTGCAGAACCCCGGCGTACAGCACTTCATTGATGTAGAGCTGAACGAGATGTTGGAACTCAAACAGAAATACGGCACGGTGGCAATTGCCAATCTGGGCGGCCACAGTGAGGAAGAGTATGTGGAAGGTGCTGCCATGCTCAGCGAGAGCGGTGTGGACATCGTGGAGCTGAACATCTCCTGCCCCAACGTCAAGGTGGGCGGCATGGCTTACGGCATCAAGGCAGAAGCCGCCGGTGAGGTGGTGCGGATGGTCCGGGCTGCCTGCAAAAAGCCCCTCATGGTCAAGCTGAGCCCGCAGGCGGAGAATATCCCCGAGATGTGCAAGGCTGTGGAAGCTGCCGGTGCGGATGCCATCAGCCTGACCAATACCTTTCAGGCCTGCGCCATCGATCTGGAAAAGCGGAAGCCGGTGTTCAACAACATCTTTGCGGGTCTGTCCGGCCCGGCAGTCCGGCCCATTGCACTGCGAATGGTCTGGCAGGCTGTGGGTGCGGTGAATATCCCGGTGGTGGGTCTGGGCGGCATTGCCACCGGCCGTGACGCACTGGAATTTATCATGGCCGGTGCCGCCGCCGTGCAGGTGGGTGCGGCAAACTTTGCCAACCCCCGGGCCATGGAGACCATTGCCGACGAGATGGCAGCATGGATGGACGCCCACGGCGTAAAGACACTGGACGAGATCCGGGGCTGTGCGCGTGAAAGTGTATAAAAACAATAATAACCGCATAAAAACCAAATTTATTCGTTAAAATTTAAATTAATCTGAATAAATTTGCGTTTCGATAAAAACCGTGGTACAATACCGCAAGAAGTTTTATTTCTGATAACAGATAACAGAGAGGGAGAGTAATTATGAGTGAAGCACTTGAGATTCTGAAGAGCTGTGACGCATTCCTGGAGGGCCATTTCCTCCTTTCTTCCGGCCGTCATTCCAGCGCATACTGCCAGATGGCTTACCTGCAGCAGTATCCGGACCGCTGCGCCGAGGTCATGAAGGCTGTGGCGGAAAAGATCAAGGAGATGGATGTGGACGTCATCGTGGGACCTGCCATGGGCGGCATCGTCTACGCCTATGAACTGGCCCGTCAGACTGGCAAGCGTGCCATCTTTACCGAGCGTGTGGACAATGTGATGACCCTGAAGCGTTTCGCTATCCATCCGGGTGAAAAGTGCCTCATTGCCGAGGATGTGGTGACCACCGGCATCTCCTCTCTGGAGACCAAGCGGGTCATCGAGGAGAACGGCGGCATCTGCGTGGGCATTACCTGTGTGGTGGACCGCACCAAGCCCGAGGCTCCGTCGCCCATCCCTATCGTGGCAAGTGCACTCAAGCTGGACCTGCCCAACTACGCACCCGAAGAGTGCCCCATCTGCAAGGAGGGCAAGCTGCCGCTGGTCCATCTGGGCAGCCGCAAGATGAAGCAGGAAGCCAAGCAGACCCTGTGAGCACGTTCCTGTAACGAAGCGCATCTGTGTTGAAACGAGGAATAGTATGAACGCATATCTTCTTTTGGCAAACGGCATGGTCTTTGCCGGACAGTCGGTGGGCGCAGAGGGCGTCACTGTGGGCGAGGTCGTCTTTGCCACCGGTATGGTGGGATTTGAAGAGACTCTGACCGACCCCAGCTACTACGGTCAGATCATCACCCAGACGTACCCTCTGATCGGCAACTACGGCATGAATCACGAGGACATGGAGTCGGACAGGGTCTGGGCCCGGGGCTATATCGTCCGGGAAGCCTGCACCACCCCCTCCAACTGGCGTTGTGAAGAGACGCTGGACAGCTTTTTGAAGAAAAATAATACCATCGGCATTGAG
>CALDNF010000003.1 GCA_937917475.1 uncultured Faecalibacterium sp. | reverse complement strand
TGCTGATGGTCACCGCAGACCATGGCTGCGACCCCTCTTACACCAAGACTACCGACCATACCCGTGAGTATGTGCCTTACCTCATCTGCGGCAAGGGCGTCAAGCCCGGTGTGGATCTGGGCACCCGGCTCTGCTTCGGCACCATTGCACATACCATCTGTGATTACCTCGGCGTGGACGCATCCAGTCTGGACGGACAGAGCGTGCTGCCTGAAATTCTGAAATAAGAAAAAATGCAAAAGGCCCCCTTGCTCTTCCGAACGGAGGAACAAGGGGGCTGTTTTGTAACGGCATCTACTTGTTTTGAAAACAAAAATGATATTTTTGGACAGCTTTCACCATTTTTCTATTGTAATTGGGTGGTTGGGGTGGTATGCTGAATAGTATCAGGCCCGGTGGAGCACAGGGACCGAAGTAAGAAGAGCGGGAGAGCAACACAATGAAAAAGAAAACCATCTGCCGTGCGGCAGCAGCCATAGTGCTGGGTGCCACTGTGGCGGGAGCACTGGTCTGGGTCAGCAGTCAGGATACCGGCCCCAGCCTGTCCTATGAAGAATTGCTGGCTCTGGCCGGGGACTCGCAGGCGGCGGCTGAAGTAGAGAGCGAAATGCTCTCGCCCAGTGCCGACAGTGCGGACGAAGAATCGTTCTCCGTGTACAGTGAGCTGCTGGAGGAGACAACAGAGGAAGAAGAAAATGCTCTCCCGGAAGAAGCGGCATCCTCAGAGGAGGAAGCTCTGGAAGAAATCATTGCAGAGATCGAAGCAGAGGCATCCTCCGCAGAGGCAAGCAGCGCAGCAGGGTCGGAGCACGCCGGAAGTGTTCCGTCTTCCGGTGCATCACACTCCACGGCGGCACCGTCGCATCCTGCTTCAGAGGCTGTTCACTCTTCTTCGGCTGCCCATTCTTCCTCGGTCAGCAGTGAAAAGACCTGTGACGAGCAGCTGGCCGAGTGTATCCGTCAGATCGAAGCCCTTCAACTCCGGAGTGAACGGGAACTCTACGGCATCATTTATGATGCGTGGAAAGAGTATATGGCCCACCCGGCCAAGGAACGGAACCTGATGCTCAAAATTTCGGTGGTCCTCTCAAAAGGCACCGAGCTTACTGCTGCTCAGAGCCGGTGCGACAAAGAGTTTGAAGCCATCGTGACCGAGATGCGGAAGATCCTCCGGGAAAATGGCCGTTCACAGGCTCTTGCGGATGAGGCAGAAAAGACCTATAAACAAAAGAAAAATGCTATGATCAAGGAGCTGACCGATCAGGCCTACAGCGGCGGTGACGGCAGCGGCCAGTCCGGGAAATGGCTGGCAGAAAAGGCAAGCGAAGTAAAATAAAAAAGCACAGCCGCAACACGGGATATTTCGTGTTGCGGCTGTGTTGTTTACGATGCACGCTGGGTAAACTCGCTGAGAGTCTGGATGACCTGCTGGATGGTCTGGCGGATCTGGGTAAAGCTGGCAACATCTTCATCCGACATCCGGGAAGCCGGGGCGGTGATCACAGGATTGGCGGGGGTCAGGGTGCCGGTAAGCTCCACCCGGACGCTGTGAGCGGGGATAGTAAGCAGGACGTGAAGGGGCGTGGATTTATCAAAAAAGCTTTTGAGGGGCAGGCCCACGATCAGCTGCGGCGCATTGGCATCGGCGGTGGGAAGTTGGAAATAGGTATAGCCGGCTTTTGCGTTCTCTGGGCTGACCCTTTGCAATGCGCCCAAAGCCAGCGTAAAGCCGCTCATGTCCTGAAGCTCCACAGCCTGAAGGTCCACGCCCAGTACCTGCGCCAGCTGTGTCTGGGAAATGTAGCTGCCAAGGGTCCAGCTGGGCAGGAACATCCCGGCCAGCGGATAAGCATCCACCAGCTCGCTGCGCAGGGTGGTGTAAAGCTGGCCTGCATCGTATAATGTTTCATTTTCGTCGATGTAGACCCGGGTCACCGGAGAAGCGGCTCCCTTGGCAGAAAGGCTGACCTGAAGTTTGCCGGGGAGATACTGACCTGACACACTGCCCTCGGCGGCATCTACTTCCTTCAGGATGCCGTAAAGAGCAGGGGTGTCTGCGGTGGTTGGTGTGATGGTGTAATCAAAATCGAACGTGCCGCCTGCCTGAATGGTTTTGACTTTGTGGGAAACCAGTCCGAAACAGGTGGCTGCCGCCACGATGCAGACCGCAAGCAGACAGACCACGACCGTGATGACCGCCCGGGAACGCTTTTTGGAAGATGCCATAACGTTGTCCTCCTGATTGATTTCTTGAAAGAAATTTGCGATGATCACAAGCAGTGGTCAGCTTCGTAAGTGGCTGCGGCTTTGACAAAAGCATCAAACAGAGCCTGCTGGCGGGGGTCGGAGCCGCTGAGACGCTCCGGGTGCCACTGCACACCGAGGCAGAAGCAGGCATCCGGTTTCTCAAGGGCTTCCACAAAGCCGTCCTCGCTCAAGGCTGAGAGCACCAGCCCCGGAGCAATTTGCTTTGCGGCCTGATGGTGCTGGCTGTTCACCAGCAGAGGCTTGGGGGCATTGGGGCCCAGCAGCTTTTCCAGCAAGGTCCCCCGGCGGACCGTCACGGTGTGGACCTTGCACCAGTGGTCGTTGTGGGGTACTTGGGCCAGCGGCTTGATGTCCTGATACAGGGTGCCGCCCAATGCAACGTTCATCAACTGCACACCCCGGCAGATGCCGAGGATGGGCTTGTCTGCTTTTAAAAAGGCGTGGATCAGCAGCGGCTCGGCGGCATCCCGAAGGGCGTTGGGCTCGCCGCAGGCAGGGTCACGCTCCTCGCCGTAGAGGGCAGGCTCGATGTCACCGCCGCCCGGCAGAAGCAGGCCGGGGTACTGCATGGCCTCGGTTACGGCAGCATCGGGATCGTCCAGATCGATCCAGCGGAATTGCGCCCCAGCCCGGGACAGACTGTCGATATAGCGAATCTGAGATGGAGTCAATTCCGGCTCCTTGTTCATCCGTGGGATGGCAATGGTAATGGCAGACATTTGATACATCCTCTCCTGAATATACAGAGTACAGAGATAAGTGCGACTATATCGGATACTCCAATATGACAAAAGCCCGGAACCTACTGGTTCCGGGCTACTTGGCGGAAAGATGGGGATTCGAACCCCAGAACGCTTTTGACACGTTACACGATTTCCAGTCGTGCGCCTTAGACCAACTCAGCCATCTTTCCACATCTTCTGTTTTTCACTGTTGGGCCGTGACCCTCGGTGCTCCACTATAATACATGAAACTCGTACTTTTGTCAAGGATTTTTTCGAAAAAAATTGTATTTTTTGAAAAATGACGCAGCTGCGTCTGGAGAAACTTGGCGGGAAACAACAATGCCCGGAAAAAGGCTGCAAAACCCCTTGACGCAGGAAAAAAAGGAGACTATGATGAGGGCAGAGAGTATGCGGAAACTGAGAAATTCCGCAGGAATGGAATCCCAAAAGGAGGAAAACGAGTATGAATTATTCGGAAGTGCTGGAAAGTGCACGGCAGTGCATCGGCAAGTATTGCAAGGCCTGCCCGGTCTGCAACGGCGTGGCCTGTAAAAACCAGATCCCCGGCCCCGGTGCCAAGGGCGTGGGTGACACGGCAATCCGCAATTATAATAAGTGGGCAGAGATTCGGGTCAACATGGACACCCTCTGCGAGGGCGGCACCCCCGACACCGGCGTGGAGCTGTTCGGACAGAAATTCAAGTATCCCTTCTTTGCAGGCCCGGTGGGTGCGGTCAACCTTCATTACTCCGAAGCATACACCGACATGACTTATAATGATGTGCTGGTCAAGGCCTGCGCTGAGAACGGCATTGCTGCCTTTACTGGCGACGGCACCAACCCCGACGTGATGACCATGGCTACCAAAGCCATCGGGGCGGCAGGCGGCTGCGGCGTGCCCACCATCAAGCCCTGGAACATCGATACGGTCAAGGCCAAGATGGAACAGGCCAAGGCCAGCGGCTGCTTTGCCGTGGCCATGGACGTGGATGCTGCGGGTCTACCCTTCCTCAAGAACATGACTCCGCCGGCCGGCAGCAAGAGCGTGGCCGAACTGAAAGAGATCGTGGAGCTGGCGGGCCGTCCCTTCATCGTCAAGGGCGTGATGACCATCAAGGGTGCGCTCAAGGCCAAGGAGGCCGGTGCTGCGGCAATCGTGGTCTCCAACCACGGCGGCCGTGTGCTGGACCAGTGCCCCGCCACCGCCGAGGTCCTGTCCGAGATCACAAAGGCTCTCAAGGGCAGCGGCGTGAAGGTGCTGGTGGACGGCGGCATCCGCTCCGGCGTGGATGTGTTCAAGGCTCTGGCGCTGGGTGCCGACGGTGTGCTCATCTGCCGCCCCTTCGTCACAGCAGTCTACGGCGGCGGTGCCGAGGGTGTGAAGTGCTACATTGACAAGATCGCCGGTGAGCTGGCCGACACCATGCAGATGTGCGGTGCTCATTCCATCGCTGAGATCACCGAGGATATGGTGCGGGTATAACGGTGAGAAAGAAGGCAAGCCCCCAAAAATCGGGAGATTTTTGGGGGCTTGCTATTTTGCGGCGTTGCCGCAGATCAGTCGATATCCGAGAAATAGTCGCTGTCCACTCGTTTGATAAAATAAGTTCTTTGCGTGGAAACACCCACGCCATATTCAATCATAAGGTCGGTGAGCTTTTTGCCATCAACCAGAATGATATGCTGCGCTTTTGCATATTCCTGTGCTTTCGGTGAAAACTTGGCAGTGGTGATAAACAAGCCTTTGTCTACTCTAGGCGGCCCCATCATTGCACCAGCAAATTTTTGCAGTTCGGGCTTACTGATGGTAACATCGGGCTTCCAACGCTTGGCCTGAATATAAATCAGATTATAGCAATTTTCAATAATAGAGCAGAGCACTTTAACTTTTAAGAAAAAGTGGT
>CALDNF010000002.1 GCA_937917475.1 uncultured Faecalibacterium sp. | reverse complement strand
CAGCCAGTTCTTCATCATGCATGAGGATGCTCCTCATCTGGACGGCCAGTACGCTGCTTTTGGCCATGTGGTGTCCGGCATGGATGTTGTGGACAAGATCGCATCCGTCCGCACCGACTGGAACGACAAGCCCACCACCCCGGTCAAGATGAAGACCGTGGAGCTCATTGAAGGCTGATTTTTAAAATACAGGCCTCCTCTCCAGAGGAGGTCTTTTTCGCATCCGGATGTCAAAGAAAAGGAGAGCGGACATGAAATACGATTTTACTACCCTGATGGACCGGCACGGCAAGGATTCCATTGCTGTGGACGGTCTGGGCAAAGGCTTTGCACCCACGGCCCCCAAGGAGGGGTTTGATGCCATCCCCATGTGGGTGGCGGACATGAACTTTGAAACGGTGCCCACCATCCCGGCAGCCATCATTGAGCGGGCAAAGCACCCGGCGTATGGTTATTTTAACCCCTCAAAAGAGTATTTCGACAGCATTATCAATTGGCAGTCTACCCGCAATGGGGTCACCGGCCTGAAGCCGGAGCACATCGGCTACGAGAACGGTGTGCTGGGCGGCGTGATCAGTGCCCTGAACTGCGTCTGTTCCCGGGGAGATAAAGTGCTGGTGCACAGCCCGACCTACATTGGCTTCACCCACAGTCTGGAAAACAACGGCTATGACATCGTGCACAGCCCGCTGGTCAAGGATGAAAAGGGCGTGTGGCGGATGGACTTTGCCGATATGGAAAAGCACCTGAAGGAAGAAAAGATCCATGCTGCCATCCTGTGCAACCCCCACAACCCCTGCGGCCGTGTCTGGGAGCGGTGGGAGCTGAAACAGGCCATGGAGCTGTTCAAAAAATACGACGTGTATGTGGTGTCGGATGAGATCTGGTCAGACCTGATTCTCAACGGCCACAAGCACATCCCCACGCAGTCGGTCAGCGAGGATGCACGACAGCGCACCGCCGCCATGTATGCGCCTTCCAAGACCTTCAATCTGGCGGGTCTTGTGGGCAGCTACCACATCGTTTATAACAGCTGGTGGCGGGACCGGATCGAAAAAGAGTCCAGCCTGAGCCACTACAACATGATGAATGTCCTCTCCATGCACGCCCTTGTAGGCGGCTACAGCCCCGAGGGACAGGAGTGGCTGGATGAACTGCGGCAGGTGCTCAGCGACAACGTGAACTTTGCCTGCGACTACATTGAAAAGCACTTTGAAGGGGTCACCGTCTCCAAGCCTGAGGGCACCTATATGCTCTTTGTGGACTGTACCGACTGGTGTGCCGCCCACGGCAAGACCATTGAGCAGCTGGAACACGCCCTTTGGGATGTGGGCGTTGCGGTGCAGGATGGCACCATGTTCCACGGCCCCTGCCACCTGCGGATGAATCTGGCATCTCCCCGGTTCCGCATCGAGGAGGCTTTCCGCCGGATGAATAAATACGTTTTCAACGCAAAGGACTAAAACAACAAAAAACAACAGGCTGGCAACTGCCAGCCTGTTGTTTTTTGTTTGGTAAGGATTCAGCGGTCTGCCATGCTGGAGCGGAACTGCCGGATGATGGCAAGGGCACCGGGGTCGATCTCGGGCGGGGTCTCTGCCGGGCGTGCCAGACGGTAGCCCTGCAGCAGGTCTACGCCCAAAGCAAGCACCGTCCGCAGCTCGGCGGAGGTCTCCACGCCCTCAGCCAGCACCTTGATGCCGTAAGGCCGTGCATACTCGATGAGACTGGTGAGGAACCGCTGTTTGTCGGCATCGGCGTCGATGTTCCGGATGATGGAGATATCGACCTTGACGTACCGGGGGGCCAGTGTCAGCAGGCTGCTGCCGTTGCTGTAGCCGCTGCCGTAGTCGTCCAGTGCAAAGATGCCATTGCTTCCGGGTGCAGTGCGTTTGCGTTCCAGAGCATCCAGGTCCAGCTGTTCCTCCTCGGTGATCTCCACCACCAGCTGCCGCAGCAGATCGGGGAAGGCTTTGCTGTAGCGTGCCCAGTCGGTGCCGTTCAGACTGACGCTGGCAATGGAATTGATGAAGAGCAGGGCGTCCGGGCGGATGACATTTTTCTTCCGGAGCTGCTCAAACTGGCGGCTGGCCTGAAACATGGTGATCCGTTCTACTTCGTACAGCCGTCCCAGCTCGTTGGCCAGACGCATGACGGTGGCGGGGGAGCGAAGAGTGGGCAGGCCGGTGACCCGCATCAAAGCCTCATAGGCCACCACACGGCCTTGCCGGGCCTCATAAATGGGTTGGAACACATAGGTGACCTGTTCATTCCGGAGCAGCTCTTCAAACTCCCGGCGGGTCTGCATGGCATAGGCCCGCTGGTTGTACTGCTCCAGATCAAATTCACAGATACGGCCTTTTTCCGACTGCTTGACCTGATACATGGCAAAATCGGCGTATTTTTTCAGGGTATCGTAATGGGTACTGTTTTCGGGATACCATGCTACGCCGCCCGAAATGCTGATCCGCAGTTCGCTGCCGTTGGGCAGGGTGGAAACGCTGAGTCCTAATGCCTCCCGCAGTTCGTTCAGTTTGGTCCGGACCTCATCCTGACTCTGGTAGCCGTAGAAGAAGAGGAGGAACTCGTCGCCGGACAGGCGGCAGCAGATCGTGTTGGACGGTGCGCTGGAGACAAGGCACTGGCCGGTCTGGCGGAGATACTGGTCGCCGAGGTCGTGGCCATAGGTATCATTGATCTGTTTAAGATTGTCCAAGTCCATCATCAGCAGGGCGGCATGGCCCAGCTGTTCCGGTTTGGAAAAGAGTCCCTCGCAGACCCGCTGGAACGCCTGCCGGTTGTACAGTCCGGTGAGGATATCGTAGTCACGTTCGTGCTCGATGCGGATGCGTTCCAGCGCAGCGGCAGCAAGATTTTCCCGGGTGAGCTGGGTGATGGCAGAGGCAAACTGATCCAGCTCCCGGATGTTGGTGCGGGAGAACTGGGGAATGCGGTCATGGCTCTGCTTTAAGGCATCGTCCAGCTCTTTGGAAAGCTGAGCCACCGGTTTTGCCAGAATACTGCTGACCAGGATGCTGGCCAGCAGGCCCACAAGAAGGGTGAGCAGAATGGCACCGGCAATGAGCCGGTTCATATTATCGGAAAAAGCAAAGAGGGAATTGGCGTTGACCGCACCCACTAACACCCAATGCTCATTGGAAAAGGGGGCGTTCCGGCTGTAAAGCTCAATCTCCCGCAAAGCGGCATAATGCGTTTGTCCGTTCTGCTCAAAACACCATGCATTGCCCTTCCGGCGGAGGGTCAGGTCTGCAAGCTCATTTTCGTTGGCCTGTACCGTCTCGCTGGAAAATACCACGCTGGAAAGATGAATCTCGTTGGAGTTGAAATCATCGGTGGTGGAGGCCAGCAGGTAGAAGCCGCTGTTGTCGTTCTGAAGTTCGGCACTGGGCAACTTGAGCTCGAGATAGCTGGTCAGCAGTTCCACACCTACCACACCGTATACGGTGCCGTCGGGCAGGATGAGGGGCTGGCTGTAAGCGATAGCAGAGCGGTTGTCGCCGGTGAGGGTATAAGGGGTGGAGATGAGACGGCCATACTCCCGTGCGTCCAGTTTGACCGAGGCGGTGTAGGCAGTCTGGAACGGCAGCTGAAAAAAGCCGCCTGTGCCAAGAGCCCGGAATTTCAGGGTGGGCATCCAGCCTTTGTCAGTGGAAATGGACAGATCCTGCACCAAAGCGGCGGGAGCCCGCTCGAGCAGCAGGTCGGAATTCCGGTCGGAGGGCGGGGCGTCGGGGTCGAGGTCCCGCAGATAGACAGCGGGCAGAGGAGAATCCGTCTCCCGGGTGTTCAGGTCGTGGGGGTTGAAGACCACAAAAATGCCAGTGACCGGGCGGCTGCGCAGGGCAGTGATAAGGTCAGGCAGGATGGCCTGCATCAAGGGCAGGCTGTTATCGCTGCTCTGGTCCATGGTGTCAAGATCAATGACGCCTGCATCCAGCAGCTTTTGAGCTGCATTATTGATGGTGGTGGAGATATCGGTGAGCTCCCGCACTTCAGAGAGCTGGTCGTCCAGATAGTTGGTGCGGTTTTCCACCTGCTTGTCCAGAATGTCGATGGCATTCTGGCGCAGCTGTTCACCGACATTGGAAAACTTGACGGAGCCGTGCAGCAAAAAGGCTTCCACCAGAAGAACCGCCATCAATGCGGTGAAAATGGTGAAAAAAATCGAACGTTCCCGTTTTCCGGGGACGAAGAACGGTGTGCGTTTCATCGGTGGGGCAGACCTCCTTTCTGTTCGGATCTGACGGGCCGGCATCAGCCCTCATAAGTGCGGAGTTTGGCGCAGAGGTCGGTATACCAGTTCTGGAAATAATCGTCGGTCAGAAATTCGGCCATGGCCTCGTCTGCCGATTGCCCGGCGGCGATCCGTTCTTCCACCGTGGCGCGGTCGGCCTCAGCGACATCTTCAATGCCGTACTGCAGGGCATTGCGTGCATCCGCACCGCCTGCAAACGCTTTCGGCGTGTAGAGTTCCAGCGTGTTGACGGCCTCGACCGCGCCGGTCAGGATGGCGTCCATCTTATCGGAGAGCGTCATCCCGCTGGAACGGATGGCGTCCATATCGTTGGCGGCGTGGGTCACGGGCAGATAGCCGGAGCCAACCGCAAAGGCAATGTTGTTTTCCGGCTGGGCGAACCATTTCAGGAACTCGACGCTGGCGGCGACCTCGGCATCCTCGCCCTGTGTGACGGTCATGCCTGCACCCTGCTGGACGGCGGCCGCCCGGACTGCATGGGCGAACCGGGGTGCGGGCAGGACTTTCAAATCAATGTCGTGGCTCTCGGTGTCGCTGGTCATGACCTGCGACGGGAAATAGGTAGCACTGGAATTGGAGCCGACGTAACCGATGATGTTGCCGGTCTTGATGTCGTCGCTGC
>CALDNF010000001.1 GCA_937917475.1 uncultured Faecalibacterium sp. | reverse complement strand
GTCAGGCTGGTGTGATAGTCTGCATCCGCAGCCAGCTTGATGGTAAGCGAGCGGTACTCGCCCGGCGCAACGGTAACGGTCAGGTCTGCAATGCGGCCACCGATGCCATCCAGCGCAGTTTCTTTCTGCACGGTCACATTTTCGTGCAGGGTGCGCTTGCCATGGGCTGCATCCAGCTCCCGCACCGGGTTCTGGGTGATACGCCCATTTTTCAGATGGAGTTCACGTGGGCAGATGGTCTGTCCGAACCACTTGCAGCCCTGCGGCTTGTCCTCTGTGTCCGACCATGTTTGCAGCCATGCGGTCATGATCCTGCGGCCATCCGGTGCAAGAGTAGTCTGGGTGGCATAGAAGTCGATGCCGCCATCCATCAGCTGCACATCTTCTTTGGTAAAGGTGTGGGTGTCCTTATCATAGCTGCCGATGAAGGCAATGACATTGTGGCCGTTGTGGAACTCGCCTTTCGGCTTCATTTCCATGGGCCCAAGCATCAGGATCTGCTTACCATCCAGTTCGAAGAAGTCCGGGCACTCCCACATTTTGCCGTACTCGTTGTTGCAGCGTTTCAGCACCGTGACAAAGTGCCAGTCAAAACCATCTGCACTCTGGAACAGCATCGCTGCGCCGCTTCCATCTTCGGCAAGGCAGACTGTGACAGCTGAATAGGTGCCGTCATCTTCCCGCCAGATCTTCGGGTCACGGAAATCGAACTTGCTGAATCCTTCCGGCAGATCTTTCTGGGTCAGGATGGGGTTGCAGGCAGGCTTTTCGTAGTTCAGGCCGTCGCCAATGGCAATGCTCTGGGTCTGGATGTCACGCATCTCCCCATTGGGCTGCTTTTCAGCAACCACACTGGTGTAGAGCAGCAGCTGCTTGCCATCGTCCATTTCCGTTGCAGAGCCGGAGAAACAGCCGGGGCCATTGTCCGCCGGGGAATCCGGGGCGAGAGCGCAGGGGAGGTATTCCCAGTGCAGCAGGTCGGTGCTGACTGCATGCCCCCAGTGCATCGGCCCCCAGTGGGTCGCATAGGGGTTGTACTGGTAGAACTGGTGGTATTTTCCCTGATAGAACGAGAACCCGTTGGGGTCGTTCAGCCAGCCCACATAAGGGGTCATGTGGTAAGCAGGGCGTTCTTCTGGCGTAATGGCTGCGCCGTGCTCTGCTTCATAGGCACGGGCTTTGTTCAAAATTTCACTTGGCATCGCAGATGCCTCCTTGCGTCTTAGAATCAGGCATTGGCCTTGTAACGGTCGTATGCGCCCTGATAGACTTCCAGCAGCTTGTCCATGCCGCAGTTGTTCTTCAGAGTGTCAAGGTATGCGTTCCACTCGTCATCGGAGGGGCCGCCATCTTTCAGCCACAGACCTTCCTGCTCGGAAACCGCATTCTCAAAGTCGGTGCGGTAACGGTCAATGGTATCCAGCTCATCGGCATTGAAGACACAGTCCACAGGAT
Source organism: uncultured Faecalibacterium sp. (assembly GCA_937917475.1). Taxonomy (GTDB): domain Bacteria; phylum Bacillota; class Clostridia; order Oscillospirales; family Ruminococcaceae; genus Faecalibacterium. The sequence goes on along the minus strand of CALDNF010000001.1, from coordinate 43,927 downwards.
AAGTTGTGGTGTCATCCACGAACGGCATCCAGTAATCCTTCAGATCCGTCAGACGCTCAATGGCACGGTCTTCCATGTAGAAATACTCATCGTAGTATTCGCTGAGGATCAGCTTCGGACCCCAAACCTCATAAGCAGATTTCAACTCACCTGCACCCTTGTTGTACTTTGCCTTGGCTTCCTCATCCGTAATGGATTTCCACTTGCCGTTGGCATCCTGCTCGGTGAAGAACACGCCGATGGGGCCGTACTGGAGCTGCATAACCGTTTCACCGTCATACCACTGGTCAAAGAATTTCAAAAGATTTGCAGGACTCTGGCACTTGTTGGTGATGCTCAGATTGCCGCTGTTCGTGCCGCCGCCCGTGCGAACAGTCACGTTATGGGTTCCATCCGGGCCGTCCAGAACCGGCAGGAAGACATAATCCTTGGCGTAATCGCCCATCAGCTCTTCAATGTACCACCATGTGGACACGCCCAGATAGCCCTGTGCGCCTTTGGCAAGCAGCTGGTTTGCATCCTGACTGAACATTTCCACATCCATCAGACCCTCAGCATACCAGTCGTGGAAGTAGGTGACAGCCTTGCGGTAATTATCATCTGCACAAACAAAACGGCACTTGCCATCCTTTTGGAGCACGAGGTCGTTGCAGACATCGTTGGGCCAGTTGGTGAAGCCGAAACCAGCGTAGAAGATGTTCTGACCCCAGCACCACTCGTCAAAGCCGGTGGACATGGGGATGGTGCTGCCGGGAGCATTGCCGTAGACCTTGGCCGACATATCGTTGTCCTTGAAAGCCTTCAGCGCAGTATGCAGCTCGTCCAGCGTGGTAGGAACTTCCAGACCCAGCTCATCCAGCCAACGCTTGTTGATCATGGAGAACTGCGGAATGGTATAGATGCTGTAATCATCCTCGTCACCGATACCGGCAGTGCCCATCTGTTCTGCGGCAGGCAGACCATAGATGCAGCCATCACCCATCGTGATTGCAGCGCGGATCGCCGGATGCTCATCCAGAATCTTGGTCAGGTTGGGCATAATATCGGCCGTGATGTAGGGGCTCAGGTCAAGGAAGGTGCCGTCTGCGCCGTAATTGGTCAGCTCGTAGTTGGAGAAGCCAACACCCATAAAGGCATCCGGCAGCTGGTCGCCCGCAATGCGGATGTTCACCTGCTCGCTCAGGGAATCGCTCATGGTCTCATAGGAGATCTTGATGCCCACATTATCGGCCAGCTTGTTCAGCACTTCGTTGTCGTTGTAGCCGGGGCTCAGAGCGGATTGGCCGCCCACAATATCAAAGCTGGTCTGGTCGGTGTTGGAAGGATCGGGTGCGTCGGCTTTCTTGCTGCCGCCACAGGCAGACAGAGCCATAGCGGAACCGGCCACGGCACACACCTTGAGGAAGCTGCGGCGAGAGATCATCTTTTTCATGGTAGTTTCTCCTTTTCTGCAAAAAATATCTTACGTTGTTGGCAGGTAGCGTAAAAGTACATCAGCCCTTGACCGCACCCGCCATAAAGCCTTTTTCAAAATATTTCTGAACGAACGGATAAACCATAAGCATCGGAGCAGCGGCCACGATGATGGATGCGAACTTGACCATTTCGGTCAGTTTGTTTAATTCGGCAAAGCCGCCGGAGATCATCGAGGACTGGCTTGCACTGGTGGAGCTCTTGATCAGGATGTTGCGCAGCACCAGCGGCAGCGGAGCCTGATCCGCTTTCAGGTAGATCAGGGCCGTGAACCAGTCGTTCCAGTAGGCCACCATGCTGTACACGACCATAACGGCCATGATGGAGCGGCTCAGCGGAATGATCATCTTGATGAATACCGTCCACTTGGAAGCACCGTCGATTTCAGCAGCTTCCAGCAGTTCACGGGGAATATTGTTTTCAAAGAAGTTGCGGACGATGATGACATTGCCCACGGCCACGACACCGGGCAGGAACAGGGCCCACATACTGCCCAGCAGGCCGGTCTGCTTGACGATCAGGTAGGTGGGAACCAGACCGCCGCCGAAATACATCGTAATGACGAAGAACAGGCTGATGTACTTGCGGCCGGGCAGGTCTTTCGCGCTCAGCGGATACGCCACCAGATAGATCATAATCACCGAGTAGATCGTGCCGATGATGGTGTACTTGATGCTGTTCAGAAAGCCGGAAAGCAGAGAGCTATCCGCAAACACGGCCTGATAGCCTTTCAAAGTGAACTGACTGGGCAGCAGGAAGGTTTTGCCTGCATACACGTCGTAGGGGTCCGAGAAGGATGCCACCAGAACGTAGTACAGCGGATAGGCCACAATGAGCATGACTGCTGCACAGATGATGACCAGAACGACACCGCTGACTTTATCGGACAGACCGCCGGGCTTCCGACCGGACTTTGCAACGGATTTTGCCATACGATTCGCCCCCTTACACAAAGCTGACGTCTGCCGCTTTCTTGGCAATGCGGTTGACGATGATGAGCAGGATGATGTTGACAATCGTGTTGAACAGGCCGACTGCCGTGGAATAGCTGTACTTGGCGTTGATGATGCCCTGTTCGTAAACGTACACGGCAATGATGTCGCTGGTGGCCTTGTTCAGCTCGGTCTGGAGCAGCAGGACTTTTTCAAAGCCGACATTCATCAGGTTGCCCACGCTCATGATGAGCTGCAAAACGATCATGGGAACCAGTTCCGGGATGTCGATGTGCAGGATGCGCTGGAACATGGATGCGCCATCAATTTTGGCGGCTTCGTACAGGCTGGTATCCACAGCAGCCAGACAGGCCATATAAATGATGGTGCCCCATCCGGCTTCCTGCCAGATGCCGGACGCTACATAAATGGTACGGAATGCGCTGCTCTCCGAAAGGAAGTCCACGCTGGTTCCCAGGATCAGGTTCAGCAGAACGCCGGACGGGCTGAGGAAAATTTTGATCATACCGCAGATGACCATGGTGGAAATGAAGTGCGGCGCATACAGCACCGTCTGCACTACCCGCTTGAACTTGGCAAAACGCAGCTGGTTGATGCACAGGGACAGGATAATGGGAATCGGGAAACTCCACAGCAGGCTGTACAGGCTGAGCAGCACGGTATTCTTGATCATGCGCACACAGTTCGGTGCGGTGAAGAACCGCTCAAACCAGTACAGGCCGACCCATTCGCTTCCCGTAATGCCCCGGCTTGCCTTGAAATCACGGAATGCGATCTGGATGCCGTACATGGGCCAGTACTTGTAAACGATGGTCAGCACCACAGGAATCAGCAGCATCACATAGAGCTGCCAGTTTTCCCGGAGCCTTTGCTTGAGGCTCTTGCGGTGGATTGGGATGTCGTCCAGCTGTCGTGCAGCAGCTGCCGACGATGTCTGCGTCATATAGACTCCTCCTTCATGCTTTGGTTCCCGCAGCCTGCGGGCCGGTCGCTCCCGCCGTTCAGGAGCATTTTTCTTCGTTTCCGTGAAACGTTACACGGCTTGCAACACAAAGATAGCACATCTGCATTTTCGTGTCAACCGATTTCGACCGTAAAAATGACTTGTGTGCATCTTTTCAATGGCTTGCGCATCATTTGTTGCTTTATTTTGTGCAAAATGCAGCACTTCTGTTTCGTGAAACGATTCATGAAATTTCACGAAAAGTATTTACAAGCATAGGAAAACGTGCTATACTGAAGCCACAAAATCCATGAATCAAAGCCAGACAGGGATTCAATTTGTTCCGTTTTTGCACAACAAGTAAAAACGTTTCACGAATAAAGGAGCGGATCATATGGCAAAGCAGACCACCGCCCCCACCATGAAGGATGTGGCAAAGGAAGCCGGCGTTTCCCTCGGCACGGTATCCAAGGTCATCAACGGCATCCCGGTGGGGGAAGAATACCGCAAAAAGGTAGAACAGGCCATCAAAACGCTGGACTATCGCATCAACAGTTATGCCAAAGGGCTGAAAAACAACCGTACTTATACGGTAGCGGTCATTCTGCCGAATCTTCTCAATCCATTCTTCAGCATGGTGGCACATTACATCAACCGGGCACTGGTGAAACATGGCTATCGGATGCTGCTGTGCGACACGGACTATGACTATACGAAAGAGCAGGAAATGGTGCAGATGGCCGAGCAGAACAAGGTCGATGGCATCATCGCCCTGACTTACAACCCCGACCTGAAAATTTCTCCGAATGTGCGGTCGGTGTCCATTGACCGTTATCTCAGCGGCAACACTCCCTGTGTGGCATCGGACAACTACAACGGTGGGCGGCTGGCGGCGCAGAAGCTGGTGGAGAATGGCTGCAAAAATCTGGCGTTCCTGCGCATTGGTTCCCCCATCGTAGGTGAGACCAACAAACGCAAAGACGGCTTTGTTGCTGCGTGCGAAGCGATGGGCGTCCGCTGTGAAATCAAAAATCTGAACGATCCTTGGGATAATGGAAACTTTGACCCCATGAAAGAGTTTGAGGCGTTTCTGACAGAGCACCTCCACGATGGAAAACTGGACATTGACGGCATTTTCTGCGTAACGGACCGGTTGGCTTACCAAATCGTTCAGCTGCTGAAAAGCATGGGAGTCAATGTTCCGGACGATGTACAGGTCATCGGATTTGACGGACTGCGCACCTTTGGCGATATGAATTATTACTGCTCTACCATTGTGCAGCCGGTAGAAGCGATGGCCGAAACCTGCGTCAACCTGATTCTGGCGGAACCTTCCGCCACCACACCTGCCTTGCTGTGTCTGCCGGTCAGTTATGCCTACGGCGGCACGACCAAAGCATGACCGCCCCGGAAAAAGGCCGGTGGTACTGGTTCAAAAACTGGCTGCATTACCACTGGCTTTACCTTATGATTGCAGCCGTGGTGCTCTGGGTCGGTGTCAGCTGGCTGGCAAACGCTCTGCACTGGGGCGAAACACTGCCGGACTACCAGATCGCCTATGTCGGCAAAAATTCTCTGCCGGAAGATACCGCTCACGCCATCGAAGCCGCTTTTGCGCAGCATGGCGAAGATCTGAATGGTGACGGAATCGTTTCGGTCAAACTCAACCAGTATGTCAGCGATACCGAAGATGCGGAAAACGCCTCCACCTATGCGCTTGCCGCACAGATGCAGTTTCTTTCCGATATGAACGCTGAGGAAAGCTATTTTCTGCTGCTGGACGACCCGGTACATTTTCAGTTGGACTATCAGGCACTTGCCAACTGGGACGGAACCTCGCCAGAGGATAATGACTACATCGCTGCCGGGAAAACCGTGTGCTGGGTAAATTGTCCGTTGCTGGCCGGATATGACCTTGGAACGTATCAGACCACCGTGCTGGGAACTGTGGTCACCGGCAGCAGCGCAGAACTGGTGAACGGACTCTTCTTAGGCCGCAGAGCCTTTTATGAAGAACCCAAAAACGAAAAAGCCGCTCTTGCCCGCAAAGGGGCAGAACGGCTGTGGAACATCTTGACGGAAGGGGCAAACCCATGAAACGGAAATGGCTGTGCATTGTGGCACTTGCACTGGCGGCAGTTCTGTGTACCGGCTGCGGTGTGAAAGACGAAGATCTGAAAAGCGACCCGCTGGTAAATACGGATGGTACGGCTCCGGTGGGCAAAACGCTGGTTGCGCCTGCGCCGCAGGATGGGTTCACCCTGTTGGACAACAAGGATATCCTCGCCGCCAATGGTCTGTACTATGCTTCCTGGGTCAGCGGAGAGCCGCAGCCCTACGAAAACAGCGAGGGCAAGACGGTTGATCTCTACGATGCACAGCTGACGCTGGTGGTGCAGGAGAACAAGACCGAAGAAAAAGCCGCTTCCGCCGTTTCCGGTTGGAAGGAGCTGGCAGAGCAGAACTATTCGATCTCCGACACACAGACCCTGACGGCCGCCGGACAGGAGTATACGGTCATTCGGTTCACCTATCCGAACGAAAGCAATCCGTATGCGTTCGGCGTTGCGGCCTTTGCCCAGCGTGGCACGAGTGCCATGGAATGGGAGCTTTCCTGTCAGGAAAGCTATTCCGGCGATGCGCTGGCCGTGCTGACCGATTTTTTGAATGGCTGTACCTATTGAGGAGGAGTAACGATGGGCTTGTTCTTTCCGAGTGACCCTGTTGTACACGGCCAACGTGCCACGGGCCTGCCCCGGTATCAGGAATTGCTGGAACGGGATTGGAAAAGTTTTCTCTTTGCCGATTTTGTCACACTGGGGCTGTGTATTCCTTATGGTCTTGGCGTTGGCTATGCGCTGCTTTCTTCCAGTCTGCTGGTGCTGATCCCTGTCTGCATCGTGGGTGGGCTGCTGGTCGGCCCGGCGATCTCAGGCATGATGGATGCCCTGTTCCGTAGTTACCGGGATGCGCCGCGCGGCTGGTGGGAGAACTACTGCAAGGGCATGAAGCAGAACTGGAAAGCATCTCTTTTTCCCGGCGTGGTGTTCAGTCTGGTACTGGGCATCGAACTGTTTTTCGGTATGGTGCTGTTCTCCGGGGCAAATTTGCCCGGTATCGGAACGATGGCTGTTTTTCTGGCGGGACTGCTGATTTTGCTGATGCTGTTCACTGCGTTCTGGCCGCAGGTGGTGCTGTTTGAGGAAAGCAACCTCCATCGTCTGCAAAATGCGGTGCTGTTTTGCCTGAAATATGGCAAGCACGTTCTCGGTGCCGCTGCACTTCAACTGCTGTGGTGGGTGCTGTTTGTGTTGTTTTTGCCGTGGACGGGCTTTCTGGTGCCCTTCCTCGGTGTATGGTTTATCTGGTTCGTCTGCTTCTTTCTGCTTTATCCGAATTTCGATGCCGCCTATGGCATTGAAGAAAAAATCAGTCAGCAGTTTCCGGAGCAGACACCCCGCTATGATGAGTGATAAGGAGCATGAGCATGGACATTTTAACGATTGGCGAAGTTTTGATCGACCTGACCCAGACCGGCAAGGATGAATGTGGGATCCCACAGTTTGCGGCAAATCCCGGCGGTGCTCCGGCAAATCTGGCCGTGGCTGCTTCCAGACTGGGTGCACAGACTGCCTTTATCGGCAAAGTGGGCACGGATGCCTTTGGCCGCTACCTGAAAGAGGTTTTGGCAGAGAACAAAGTGGATGTTTCCGGCATGGCCGTGGATGCAGACCATCCCACTACCATGGCCGTTGTGTCGGTGGATTCCACCGGCGAGCGTGATTTCAGTTTCTACCGCAGTGCCAATGCCGATGTGATGCTGCGCAAAGAGGACATTTCGGACGAAGCTCTGAAAGCGGCCAAAATCGTGCATTTCGGCTCGGTCAGCCTGACCGCTGACCCTTCCCGTACCGCTACGCTGGATGCTGCTGCCCGTGCCAAAAAGATGGGCGCAACGATTACCTATGACCCGAACTACCGTGCAAACCTATGGAAGAACAAAGAGGACGCCATTGTCCAGATGAAAGCCCCTCTGCCGCTGGTGGATATTCTGAAAGTATCCGATGAAGAACTGCCCCTGCTTACCGGCACCACGGACTGCGAAAGCGGAACGGCACAGCTGGCGCAGAACGGCATCCGGCTGATTTTTGTCACCCTGGGCCCGGATGGTGTGTTCTACCGCTTTGGGAACAAGACCGGCCATGTGGCAGGCGTTCCCTGCAAAGTGGGCGATACCAACGGCGCAGGAGACACCTTCTTTGGTGCGGCTCTGTCCAAGCTCTGCAAAGAGGACCTGAACACTCTGACGGTGGACAAGCTGGAAACCATTCTGACCTTTGCCAACAAAGCAGCCAGCATCACCACCAGCCGCCACGGTGCGATTCCGGCCATGCCCACGCTGGCCGAAGTGGAGGGCTGAGCCCTGACAGCAAAGGCAGGAGGCAAGACCGATCAGGCATACTGTCGTTTTTACAATGACTGCACCATTCCCGACCGGTACGAACAGACTGTATCAGACTTTGCTCGTGAAAAACGTATCATCTGGAGGCAGAAAAAATGATCGTACGGAAATATGAAGAAAAAGATCTTCCGGCCATGGTGTCCATCTGGAATCGTGTGGTAGAAGATGGTGTGGCATTTCCACAGGAAGAAACGCTGATGGTGGAAAACGGCCGGGCGTTCTTTGCGGCACAGTCTTATTGTGGTGTGGCGGTGGACGGTGAAAACGTTGTAGGTCTTTACATCCTGCACCCCAACAATGTTGGCCGCTGCGGGCATATCTGCAATGCAAGCTATGCTGTGGATTTCGACCACCGTGGAGAGCATATCGGCGAAAAGCTGGTGTCGGATTGTCTGCGCATGGCCAAAGAACTGGGCTTTGGTGTGCTGCAGTTCAACGCCGTTGTGGAAAGCAATGTCCACGCCCGCCATCTCTATGAGCGGATGGGTTTTGTTCAGCTGGGCACGATTCCGAAAGGTTTCCGCATGAAAGATGGCAGTTACGAGAATATCTGCCCTTATTATCATGAGCTGTAAGAACAGTAAAAAGGAAAGCAGCCTACAATAAACACAAGCACCCCCTGCCAATGAAATGTGCGATGGCACATGGATTGGCAGGGGGCTTTTTAATCTCGGTCTACAATACCGTCCGCAGTGTGGATCCACTTGCCGCTTTTCAAACGGCTGATGCACCAGACGGACTTGATAACATAGTCTATGCGGAGGGCAAGGATCGTAGCCCATGCCGGCCAGCCAAGAATCAGTCCACCGATACCACCCAGCGGAATAGACACCAGCCACATGAACAGGATGTCCGCCTTCATCAAGAATTTGGTATCGCCGCCGCCACGCAGGACACCTTTTGTCATAACGGACTGGATGCACTGGAAGAATACGATCACGGCATAAGCGATCATCATTTGTTCTGTGATACGGATCGTTTCAGCATTCAGCGAATACATTGCAATCGTCAATGGGCCGCAGGCCAAAACCATGACGGCTGCAATCAGGCCAAAGAAGATACTGAGTACATAAAATGTGTAGCCCTGCTGCATGGCTTTTTCATGCGAGCCTTCGCCCAGAGTATGTCCGGTCACAATGCTGGATGCATTAGAAATACCTTGGATCACAACGGTGAACAGACGATCGATAACCTGGCAGATGGCATTGGCCGCCACGACAGCAGCACCCATATGACCGAGAATGATGCTGACGATATTGCCGCCAAGTCCAAGCAGGCCATCACTGACAAGCACGGGCAGGCCAAGACGGAGATAGTTGGAGAAAAATTCTTTTCCCGGCGTATGGAGCAGATGCTTGATACGCAGGCCCAGAGATTTATCCTTGAAGAAGATGTAACCGAATGTGACCAGAAATTCTGCGGTACGAGCCATCAGAGTGCCGAGAGCGGCACCAGCAATCTCCATCCTCGGAGCACCAAATTTGCCAAAAATGAACGCATAGTTGGCAATGAGATTGACCACAAAGGAAACACAGCTGACAACAAGACCCAGCTGTGCCTGTTCGACAGAACGCATCAGCTGGGCAGCAACGAGACTCGTTCCGTGAATGATAAAGACGAATGTTGTGATCTTCAAATACCGAACACCTTGAGCGACCACGTGGGATTCAGAAGTGTAGATACCCATGATCTGTGCCGGAAAGCACCAGGTCAGAACGGCAAATACTGTGGCCAACACCAGAGTCATCCGCAGTGCCATGTTAAAGGTCTGCCGGACTTTATCGACTTCACGAGCCCCCCAGTATTGGGCGGCTAAAACACTGCTGCCGCCGATGATGCCCATGCAGAAAATGGTGAAAAAATTGTAATACTGGTTTGCAAGGCTGGAAGCCGAAATCTGTACTTCGCCAAACTGTCCCAGCATAATGGTGTCCAGCATATTCACACCCATGTTAATGGCTTGCTGCAATGCCACTGGGAGCATAATGCTGAGAACCCGCTTATAAAATCGCTTGTCCGTTACTAATTTGAATTTCTGCTGAGCCATCCACAGTTCCTCCTCCAGAATTTGACTTTGGGTTGCTTTATATCGAACAATACAAACAAAAGAGCAGCCGCTCTGAAAAAGCGGCTGACTTTTTATTTCGGCTTATCTGGAAACTCAACGCTTGCCAAGCTCTTTTTCGGCAGCATAAATGAGACCCTTCATGAATCCGGTAGGATAACAGAAAGAACCGGGCATTCCGCCAAAACCATCGATAGGCTTAAAGCCGTGGTCAATGGAGATAACGGCATTACAGTCGCAGGCTACAAGCTGTTTCATGATGGCATACATATCGGCATAACCATCTTCAGCCAGAACTTCCTCAAAAACAGGCAGGGGACTGTCTACGTTGCGGAAGTGGACACAGAGGATGCGGTCATCTGCGCAAAGCTCTTTGATGTCAGACATCAAATCACCAAAGTTGCTGCCACCTTCCAGCCAGCAGCCGACGCAGAGCTTTATACCCAGTGCTTTGCTGCCGTGTGCGGCTTTGAAAGCCTTACGATAACATTCCATGTTATAAATCAGGCTCGGAATACCAGCCATGCAAGCCAGAGGCGGATCGTTGGGGTGCAGAGCCATCCGCACACCAGTTTCCTCGGCGACCGGAATAACTTTGTCCATAAAGTATGCAAAGTTCTCCCAGATCTCTTCCTCTGTATAGCTCCGAGCTTCTGCATTGGGGCGGGCCAGAATTTCGGCCTCATCACAGAAAGCACTGTTGCCGCCGCGGGTGTGTTTGCCAATACGGTGGTCTGTACGAAGGATACCGTTTGGCTGCCATGCAATGGAGGTAAAAGGAATCTTTTCCTCGCCCAGTACCTGCAGCATCTTGTTAAAACGTTCGATTTGATAATCCCGGTCCGGAAGATTCAGATGAATACTCTTATTTTTCTGCAGTTCATTGCAAGCAGCGTCAGAGATCGTCATGTTATAACGAGCGAGCTTTTCTTTCTGAGCCTGCAAAGTATCACGGGTGATTTCATCCGGCTTGAGCATCAGACTGACGTTTTCTACACCCATTTGGCGGATAAAAGAAAGCGTTGCATCGCTTTCGCTGGTACGAACGGGAATCTGGGGACGCAGTGACATAAAATCGACCTCTTTTCTTTTTTAAAAAGCCGCCCGACAGCTTTTGCCACCGGGCGGTGTTTGTTTTTAACCGTAAATAGGACAGAAGAAATCTGCACTGAACACGATGCTGATAACAGCAAGCACAAGGAACGGCAGCGTAAAGCGGAAGGTCTCACTCAACTTGTAGCCGGTAGAGGCATAGGCAATGCCGCAGGCAGGGGAGCCGGACGGGAACGCAATCGCAATATTGGAGCAGAAAGAAACGATCAGAACCAGACCACGGGGATCCCAGCCGGCAGCAATCGCAACCGAGGCGGCGACCGGAATAAGAACATTGGAAGTTGCAGAGTTGGACATAAAGGTGGTCATGACAACGGTAACGACGGCAAATACGAACATGACGAACAGACCGGAGGGATTGCCGCCCAAGATCTTCAGGATGCCGTTTCCGATCACGTCGCCTGCACCGGATTTACCCAGTGCATCTGCAATGACCAGAACACCTGCGATCATCCAGACTGCATCAATAGTGATCGCATTGATCGTTTCTTTTGGGGTCATGCAGCCAGCAAAGGTGATAATGAGCAGGCAGGTGACAGGGATCAGATACATGTAATCGCCCAGCTGCTTGCTGAAGAACAGAGAAATCATAACGACCAGGAACAGGCCAAGGATCAGATTCTCCTGCCATTTGGGCAGAGGAGTCTTTTCTTTTTTCTTGCCGCCTTTGCCTTCCAGTTTGGCAGAGTCAAATTTCTTGTTGGGCAGCCATTTCCAGGCAATCAGGCAGTAGATAGTCAGGATGATGCAGGGGACGATCATGACTTTGAACCGGGTCATCAGATCCAGCAGCATGCCCTCAGAACCTTCGGGCAGCATACCTTCATAGCGGGCATTCAGATTCAGATGGCTTGCGGCACCCATACCAATGGGCAGCTTGGAACCCCAAATGCCGATCATGGCCAGCAGGGGAATAGTCATACGGGTGGGAGTCACTTCGCCGGAATCACCCAGACCAACGAGGAACATCAGCATGACGACCATGTTAGCAGTAGTGGGCATGAAGCAGGCCAGACCGATAACAACTACATACAGACCGATGACCAGTGCAATGCCGCTCTTGCCTTTCAGGCGGAGCATCTGAGCCTGGATCTTATCTACGACGCTGGTTTTCTGGAACGCAGAGACCATGCCGAACATACCGACCAACAGGATCAGAGTTTTATTGCAGAAACCTGCAAATGCTTCCGGGATGGTAAACACTCCAGTCAATGCCAGCAAAACACAGCAAGTCATTGTTGTCAGACCAAAAGGCCATTTGTTTAATAGGAAACCAACGATCATGAAGGCCATGATCGCAAGCACAATGTAAAGCTCCATAAAATGCTCCTTTTCTTTTATACATATGCATGTATATCGTTGGACTTTGTAAACGTCATCATGGGTGTGCACATACTCCATTTCCGTAGCATCATGATACAACATTTCATGGGAGGCAACAATCGTAAAACCATCTAAAATCTTAACAGAAATTTAACTGCATTTGACAATGTTTCAATTCTTGAAACAAAATGCGAATCAAAAAGTTCAAAGCATTTCGTGTTTGAAATAGGTTTCGCAGAACGCCAAAAGCCTCTACGCTGTGTCTTTGACGGTATCTTTGGACTGTGAAGTGATTTGAAGCTTAAAATGAAACACAAGATTCATTTTGTGAAACGTTGTGCGTCTTGCTGAAAATACGGAGGAACGATTTGTCGAAATAAATATTGAAAAGGAGAAAACTTTTGGATAAAATGAACGCAAATGAGGCGATGGTGACTGCAGCGTCTTTGTGCGAGATCGTTTGATGGAGGCGCCCAGTCAGACGAAAACAGCTGCAACATCCCATCGCACAGTCGTCAAAACAAAAGGAGGCAATTTACTTATGACATCCCAGCTCATCATAACATTGGCGATCCTCGCCTTTATGATTATCATGTTCGTGTGGCAAAAGTTCCCCATGGGCGTTACTACAATGACCTGCTGTGCTCTGCTTGCAGCGTTCGGCATCCTTTCTCCCAGCGAGGCTTTCAGTGGTTTTGCAAATAATAGTATTATTCTGGTTGCTCCCATGATGGTTCTGAGTGCAGCCATTACCAAGACCAGTGTTGTTCCTTTTATTCGTAAGAAGGTCAACAGCCTCAGCGGCAAAAAGGGTATCGTTCTGATCCTGTTCTTCTATCTGGTCGTTATCGCATTCGTACAGTTTATTCCCGCAACTGCAACCTTCTCCATCATGATCGTGTTCCTGGCATCCTTGAGCAATGAGGGTGAAGTAACCCCCACCCGTCTTTTGATGCCGATGCTGGGCATCAGCTGTGCATGGAAGGGCTTCCTGCCGATCGGTATGGGTGCTACCAGCTTTGCAACCATCAACGCACGCTATGAGACGATCATCACCAATGAAAACTATTGGCTTCAGATGTTCGATAAGTTCAAAGTGTCGATCCTTCCGGTCGTATGTCTGAGCATCTGGTGTCTGGTTGCCTGGCGTTTCCTGCCCAAGCAGGGTAAAGTGGATACTTCCAAGGCAAAAGAAGTCAAGGAAACAGCTACTCTTCCCAAGGCACAGGAAACTCTGGTCTACGTGGTGTTTATCGCTGTTATGGCTGTTCTGGTCCTGAACAAGTGGACCGGTAAGCTGATGTATGTTGCTCCGGCTCTGGGCGTTCTGGTCCTGATCTATGGAAAAGCTCTTACTATTCCGGAAGTGACCAAGTCCCTGACCGCTGATATGATCTTCCTGATGGCTGGTGTTCTGGGCGTGGCTTCTGCTATGGCAAAATCTGGCGCAGGCGATCTGATCGGCAATGCGATCCTGAGTGTTCTGGGCGAACATCCCTCTTCTCTGGCTGTCATGTTCCTGTTCACTGCGGTTACCATTGTGATGACCACCGTCATGTCCAACTCCGCAACCTCGAATGTCCTGTATACGGTGGCGGCTACGGTCTGTCTGGCTGGCAACTGGGATCCCCGCGGCATCATGCTGATCGTTGCGATTGCGAATGTTATCTCTCTGGGCTTCCCCTCCGGTGCAGCCGAAACTGCTCTGATTTATGCAGCCGGCAACTATAAGGTCTCTCAGGTCGCAAAGTTTACGATTCCGTACATTCTGATCGCTATCGTTACGATCGCACTTTCTGCAAACTATTTCTATCCGATCTACGGCTAATGTGATATTCAAGTCTTAAGGGAGGTATAGTTTCTTATGGAAAAGAAATTCTTTTACGCATCGACTGCTGGTCGTCTGGGCATGAGCAAAGAAGCCCTGGCCACCCACTGGGAGCACGCCATTCCCGTTTATCGCAACGCACCTCATGTCTGGAACGTAGGTGGTCAGGATAATGTGGCTGCATTCCTGATTGATACCGGTGCCGGCCTCATTCTGATCGATACGGGTCTGTGCCCCGAAACACTCTATCTGTTGATCGACCGCATCTGGCGTTCTGGTCATGACCCGATGGACATCAAAAAGATCTTCCTGACCCACTGGCATGGTGACCATTCCAGCTGTGCCCGCTATCTGCATGAAATGACCGGTGCTGAGATCTGGCTGTCCAAAGAGGATGAAGTGGAGCACCAGCGTTCTCTGCATGATGAGGAGTTCAAGAAGCACATTCCGCCGATGAACATCCCCGATTACACCGTCACCAACTTCTACGATGATGATAAGCCGGTAGTGATGGGCAATATGACCATCCGCACCAAACTTTGCCCTGGCCACACGCCCGGTGTTACCAGTTTCTTCTTTGAGGACACGGACGAAAAGACCGGCAAGACTTATCGCTGCGCTCTGCATGGTGGTCTGGGCGTCAATCCCATGATGCGGCCTCAGAATCTGACCGAACTTGGCTATCCTGTGGAAATGGCTCACCGTTTCATCAAGGATTGCTACGAGCTGGCCAAGATGCCGGTTGACATTGCACTGTCCAGCCATCTGAATCAGGCCAACATCCTTCCTAACATCCCCAAGGATCCGGATGATTACACGGTGTTCATCGCGGATTACGCATGGGCAGATGTCCTGATCAACCGTGCGGAGGCGACCAAGGAGTTCTATCCTGAAGTCTACGGCAATAAGTAAGGGGGAGTAAGATGATGGAAAAGAAATTTCATTATGCTTCTACCGAAGGCCGTCTGGGCATGAGCAAAGAAGCACTGTCCACGCACTGGGAACACGCTATTCCGGTTTATCGCAATGCTCCTCATGTCTGGAACGTGGGTGGTCAGGACAATGTGGCGTCCTTCCTGCTGGACACCGGAGAAGGATTGATCCTGATTGACACCGGCTTATGCCCCGAGACATTGTATCTGCTCATTGACCGCATCTGGCGTTCCGGCCATGACCCGATGGACATTAAAAAGATCTTCCTGACCCATTGGCATGGGGACCATTCCTGCTGTGCCCGTGTTCTGCATGAGATGACGGGTGCTGAGATCTGGCTGTCGAAAGAGGATGAAGTGGAGCATCAGAAGCACGCAGAAGATACTTTCCCGGCTTACGTTACGCCCTACACTGTCACCAATTTCTATGATATGGAGCATCCTCTGAAAATGGGCCGCTTCACCATCACATTCCGGCTCTGCCCCGGCCACACGCCCGGTGTTACCAGTTTCTTCTTTGAGGATACCGACGAAAAGACTGGCAAAACTTACAAGTGCGCTTTGCATGGCGGCCTGGGTGTGGGGCAGATGAGCAAGGAAGGCGTTGTCAAGCATGGTACAGACCCGGAGCTGCCCCATCGCTTCATCAAAGACTGCTACGAGCTGGCCAAGATGCCGGTGGATATTGCGCTGGCAAGTCATCTTAACCAGAATAACATCTTGCCCAACATCCCCAAGGATCCGGATGACTATACGGTGTTCATTGCAGATTACGCCTGGGCAGACGTTCTGATCAACCGAGCCAAGGCCGTTGAAAAATTCTACCCTGAAATCTATGAGAAATCCGAACAGTAACTGAGCTTCCAGAACACCAAGGCGCAAGTCGAAAAAGCGGCTTGCGCTTTTGGTGCTGATCATCCATTTCGTTGTCAAAGGAGAAAATGCAATGACTGAACGAGTTATTGTAAAAATCAATGAAAAAGATAATGTTGCGGTGGCAATCCATGATCTGCCTGCGGGAGCTGAATTTCTGCCCGGGCTGAAAACGCTGGATCCCATTCCGCAGGCTCATAAAATTGCACTTGCTGATATTCCAAAAGGCGGCGAGATCATTCGATATGGTGTGGTGCTGGGGTATGCAAAGAAAGATATTCCGACTGGCAGCTGGATCAATGAATTTATGCTGGACCTGCCCGAAAGCCCCAAGCTGGACAACCTCCCTTACGGAACGAACCTGAAGCCGATCAAAGAACTGCCCCTGCCGGAACGCACCACATGGATGGGCTACCGTAACAAGGTGGGCCCGGCGGGCACCCGAAACCTGCTGGGCATTGTTACCACAGTTCAGTGTGCTGCTGGTGTGCTGAAAGTTGCTGTGGAGCGTATAAAAAAGGAACTGCTGCCCCGGTATCCCAATGTCGATGGCGTAGTCGCTGTTACCCATCCCTATGGCTGTGGTGTGGCGATCAATGCCCCGGAGGCAAAAACACCCATCCGTGCGGTGACGAACCTGATCCGTCACCCCAATTTTGGCGGAGAAATCATGGTGGTAGGGCTGGGCTGTGAAAAGCTGACGTATGACCGTGTTCTGCCTCCGGAGGATATCACGCCGGAAAATGTTCTGACTCTGCAGGACTATGCAGGCCATGATGCCATGATGCAGGCCATTTTGGATATGGCCGATAAAAAACTGCAAAAACTGAATCAGCGTCGCAGAGAGGAACTTCCTGTCAGCGATTTGCTTATTGGGATGCAGTGCGGTGGAAGCGATGCTTTCAGCGGCATTACGGCAAACCCCAGTGCTGGATATGCAGCTGATATGATCGTTCGCTGCGGCGGCACTGTGATGTTCAGTGAAGTTACAGAAGTCCGGGATGGTGTGCAGCTTCTGGCTGCCCGCTGTGTGGATGCGCATGTTCGGGACCGTCTGGCCGAGGAAATGAAGTGGTACGATGATTATCTTGCGGCCGGCGGTGTGGGCCGTGATGCAAATCCGACGCCGGGAAACAAGGCTGGCGGTCTGGCTAATATCGTGGAAAAAGCAATGGGGTCTATCGCTAAGAGCGGTACCAGTCCCATTGTAGAGGTACTCAGCCCGGCAGAAAAGCCTACAAAACATGGCCTGATTTATGCGGCTACCCCAGCTTCGGATATTGTTTGCGGGCCTTCGCAGGTGGCGTCCGGCATTGGTCTGCAGGTGTTTATGACCGGACGAGGAACGCCGTATGGATTGGATATTTCTCCCGTCATCAAAGTTTGCAGCCGGAATGAAATGAAAGCACACTGGTTTGATTTGATCGATATTTCTGCCGGCGAAGTAGCAACAGGCGAAAAAACGATTGCCGAAGTTGGCACAGAAATTTATAATTTCATTCTTGATGTGGCAAGTGGAACCAGACAGCCCTATAGCGACCAGTATGGGTTCCATAACGATATGTGCATTTTCAATCCCGCACCGATCACTTGAAAACAGGAGGTAAAAATATGTCCCCTATCATTGAAAAAATGGAAATTTTTCCCGTTGCGGGCACAGACTGTATGGAGTTGAACCTCTCCGGTGCCCATGCGCCTTACTTCACTCGAAATATTGTGATCCTGACGGATTCCAACGGCGTAGAGGGCGTTGGTGAAGTGCCGGGCGGCCAGAAAATCACTGCAGCATTGGAAGCAGTAAAAAATCTGGTGGTCGGTACTCGCCTTGTGGACTATAAACAGACCTTAAATAAAATCAGAAAATGGCTGGATGCCAATATCAAAGACGATGTCCGTGGATTGCAGACCTTTGACCTGCGCACAGGCGTCCATGTTGTGACGGCAGTTGAGGCCCCTCTTCTGGATCTGATGGGCAAATTTCTGGACGTGCCCGCCGCCGCATTGCTGGGAGATGGAATTCAGCGGGAGCGTGTGAGGTTCCTTTCCTATCTGTTCTATGTTGGTGACCAGAAAAAGACAGATCTGCCCTACACGGATGAATCAGATTCGGACTGCGAATGGTACCGTATTCGCCACAATGAGGCACTGACCCCGGAAGCTATCGTGGCACAGGCCAAAGCAACCCATGAAAAATATGGCTTTGAGGACTTCAAGCTCAAGGGCGGTGTTCTGGAGCCGGAAGAGGAACTGAAAGCTGTTCAGGCACTGAAGGAAGCTTTTCCTGATGCACGCATCGATCTGGACCCCAATGGCTGCTGGAGCCTTGCAAAGTCTCTGGAGCTGGCACCTGAGCTGAAAAAGGTACTGGCCTACTGCGAAGACCCCTGTGGTGCGGAGAATGGCTTCTCGGGACGTGAAATTATGGCGGAATTCAAGCGAGACAGTGGGATGCCGACAGCGACCAACATGATAGACACCGATTGGCGACAGATGTGCCATTGTATTTCCCTGCGCAGTGTGGATATCCCGCTGGCGGACCCTCATTTCTGGACGATGAATGGTTCTGTGCGTGTCGGCCAGATGTGTAACGATTTCGGTCTGATGTGGGGATGCCATTCCAATAATCATTTTGACATCTCTCTTGCTATGGTAGTTCAGTGTGCTGCTGCTGTACCGGGCAAGATGAATGGCATTGATACACACTGGATCTGACAGGAGGGCCGTGAGCGTCTGACAAAGGAGCCGATGCAGATCGTGGATGGCTGTATTGACCTGCCCAAGAAGCCTGGTCTTGGCATTGAAATCGACCGGGAACAGATCCTCAAGGCCAACAAGCTTTATATGGAAAACTGCTTGGGAGCTCGGGATGATACCATTGGTATGCAGTACCTGATCCCCGGCTGGAAATTTGATAACAAACGTCCTTGTCTGGTGCGCTGAGCCGCCGAACTGGATTTGATACAGGAGCCGGTACGAGAGCGTGCCGGCTCCTTTTGAATAGGAGGATAATGATATGGAATATCCCGTGATCACGAAAATGCAGGTCATTCCTGTCGCAGGCTATGACAGTATGCTGATGACCCTCTCAGGTGCACATGCCCCCTGCTTTACACGGAATCTTGTCATTCTGACGGACAGCTTGAATCACACAGGTATTGGTGAGATACACGGAGGAGACTATACCTGTGAATGTCTGAATTTTGTCCGGCCGCTTGTGGAAGGACAGCCGATTGCAGCGTACCGGCAGATCCTGCAAAAGATTCACAAACTTGCCCAACACCAGACAGCCGATGACGGCGAGGGGATCCAGACGCTGGATATTTCAAAATTAAAATTTGTCGTTAAAAGTGAGTGGGCGATCGAATGTGCGATGTTGGATCTGCTGGGACAGTATCTGGGCGTTCCCATGTGTCAGCTGCTGGGGGAAGGACAGCAGCGCAAAGAGGTGGAGATGCTGGGTTATCTGTTTTATATTTCGGATAAAAACAAAGTACCTGCGGGAGAGATGCAGTATCTGGACGAAAGTACTAGCCCTGACCCGTGGTTCCGCCTGCGGCGTGAGGAAGTTCTGACGCTCGAGCGAATCGTAGAGGAGGCGCAGGCACTGCAGGAGAAATATGGATTCCGCAACTTCAAGCTGAAGGGCGGTGTCCTTTCCGGACAGGAAGAAATGGAGGCTCTGCGGGCATTAAAAAAGGCTTTCCCGGCAGCACGGATAAACATCGACCCCAATGGTGCATGGAGCCTCAGCGAGGCTGTGGAACTGTGCAGGGGAATGCATGATGTTATTACCTATGTCGAGGATCCCTGCGGCCCGGAGGCGGGTTTCTCTGGACGTGAGATCATGCGGGAATTCAAGAATGCCACTCAGTTTCAAGTTGCGACCAACATGATCGCTACCGATTGGCGTCAGTTCTATCATACGATCAGCTTGAATTCCTGTGATATTATTCTGGCTGACCCCCACTTCTGGGGATTCGATGGCACGATCCGGATGAGCCAGCTGCTGAATAGCTGGGGACTGACGTGGGGAGTTCATTCCAATAACCATTTTGATGTTACGCTGGCTGCCTTTGCCCAAGTCGGTGCAGCGGCCGTTGGAACACCTGCTCCGCTGGACACGCACTGGATCTGGCAGGATGGTCAGAATCTGCTGGAGGATACACCGCAGATCAAGAATGGCAAATTGCAGGTGCCGGATGCTCCGGGGCTGGGTGTCCACTTGAACATGGAACGAGTCATGGCTGCGAATGTCCTGTACGGAAAGCTGCCTTCTCATGACCGAGACGATGCAAAAGCGATGCAGTATCTGATCCCCGGATGGAAGTTCGACCATAAGCGGCCGTGCCTTGTCCGTTGATCTTGAATAAGGATACAGAACACCCCCGGCAGCCGTGTCTGCCGGGGGTGTTCTGTATAAAAGGAAGTCTCTGATGAAGAAAAAATG
This sequence comes from uncultured Faecalibacterium sp., assembly GCA_937917475.1. GTDB lineage: Bacteria > Bacillota > Clostridia > Oscillospirales > Ruminococcaceae > Faecalibacterium. The sequence goes on along the minus strand of CALDNF010000001.1, from coordinate 23,515 downwards.
GCAATGCTAGGAAAAATAAGGAGAAAAGCAAGGAGGAAATTAAGAAAAACACGGGGGAAATGTATGGTAGCAAAACGGCTGCTCCGATGAGGTGTGGAGCTCTGGTTTCTGTCTATAAGATACAGCAGACGGGCTTTTTTTACAATGGACAAACTGCCATAAAAACACGGTACGGAGTAAGCACTCTGTCGCTGTTTTCAAAAAATGAAAACCTGCTGTTTCATTTTGATTCCGAAAACTCCTGAACGGCCAGCTCAATCAGTGCCTTACCCTCTGGCGTTGGCTCTGTATAGCGTGCTGTCGCACAGGCAAACGAGAAAACGGGGGGCGGATTCAACGGAAAAATCTCGCAATTTTTCAGGTTCGACGCATTTTTTGTTGGAAGCAATGCAGCTCCATAGTCGGCATCTGCCATCCGGGACAGAGAACCCCAGCTTTCTGCTGTATAGCAGACAAGAGGATAGAGCCTTTCCCGGCGCAGTACACGGTCTGCCAGTTCTCGTCCGAACTGCTGTTCGTCCGGAAGAATAAACGGCAAATCGTTGCAGGCAGAGAGCCCGGCACTGCGGATCTCATCCGTAACCATTTTTTTAGGAACCGCCAGACAGAGTGTGTCCCGAAAAAGTTCTGTGTATTCCAACAGGCTGCTGGGCTGTACAAAGCATAAAAACGAAATATCGGCTAACCCATTTGTAAGATATTGTTTTGATATATAGGTCGTAGCGACGGCCAATTCTACCTGCAGCATCGGAAATTGATGCTGCAGAGGTGGGAGAACTTTCTCTGTCAGTAACCGACAGACTTCTGCCGATCCGGTAACTTTTAGACAGTTCCTGCGTAAACGAAGCTGCTCGATTTCACGATAGGTATCATTTTTGATTTGAACCATTTCCCTTGCTCCATCCAGATAGATCTCTCCTGCACGGGTGGGCACCAAACGGCGATTTACACGGTTGAACAGAGGCCATCCGGCCTGTTTCTCGAGCTTTGCCAGACATTGTGTCATGGCGGGCTGGCTCAGGTGAGCCTGCTCGGCAGCGGATGATATACTGCCGGTTTCTGCGATCATCAGCAGATATTCCAAAGCATGAACGTCCATAAATACCTCTTCTTAGTTTGACAGAAGTTCCAGCAGGTAATTCCATGCGGGGGTCTTTTCTGCATCGTTGCGGATGATGAGACAGCTGTGATTATATAATTTAGGACGCAGAGAAAACGGAGATACAGGGTCTGTCGCTGAAAACATTTTTCTGGGAAGAATCGCAGCTCCACAGCCACGGCATACCATCTGATAGAGTATCCCGGTGTTGGAACTCTGAAAAATCACTTTTGGGAAGACACCGGCACTTTGAAAGAGCTGCTGCAAAACTGGATAGTAGGACATTTCCTCTCCGGGCATCATAAAGGGCATCCCTTCCAGCTGCTGCAGGGGGAATACTGGGAGCTCTGTTTCAGAATATACCCTTGAGGCATCATACCCCATTGGGTACTGATTGGGTAAGAAGACAACCAATTCCGTACGCCGTTTGACCAGACAAGTGGACTGACAGACATCTGGATCCGGCAGGCTGCAAAGTGCAAAATCTGCGGTTCCCTCTTCCACCAGCTGGAGAGCCTTTCGATTATAACTCTCGATGAATTGAAGCTGCACAGTGGGGAAGCGATTTGTAAAAGCACCAAAGATCTGTGCAAAGATCTGTGCTCCACCACCGGGTGTACCAGCTACTTTTAAGAAAGGTCGTTCTCCATTGCGCAGGCTTGCAAGTGCCGCAATGGTACGCTGCTGTACCGCCAGCATCCGACGGGAACCATTGAGATAAAGCTGACCGGCTGGTGTCAGAATGACCCCTTTGCGGCTGCGCAGGACCAGCTTTATGCCCAGCTGCTCTTCAAGGCTATCCAGCCAGCTGCAGAGTCCGGATTGGGAAACTCCCAGCCGACGAGCCGCCGCTGTGATAGAGCCTTCCTGAGCGAGGGCAACCATATACTGCTGAGATGTTGTATTCATTACGTCACTTCCGTATCAACTGTTTTTCTTATAGTATACATCGGATTTTTCGGATTGAAAAGGTATTTGAAATAAAATATACTATAGTTACAAACTTTGCCGGCAAAAAATAATGCAATATGTCCATTACTCTCAAGAAAAATATAATTAAATACGATGTTAAAAAGTCAAAGGAGTGAATCGTAATGAGTATTAACCTGATCTTGACCCTTGTTACGCTGCTTGCGGTCGTGATCATGTTTCTGAGCGGCAAAATAAGCTTTGGATGGATCGGAATGTTCTGCGCTACATTTCTGTGCGCTACCGGTACTCTGAGCTTTAAGGATGCCTACGCAAACTTTGCCAGCACAAATGTTGTGATGGTAGGAGCCATGTTCATTCTGGCAGGTGCCCTGAGCAAGACCTCACTGGTCGATCATGTCCGCAACTGGATCATGAGCAAAGGTACCAGCGGAAGTTCCATCGTGTTTCTGTATCTGCTTGGCTCTATTTTGCTAACTCAGCTGGTCAGTCCCCTTGGCGTTATTGCCATGCTTCTGCCTCTGACTGCTGCACTGGATGAAAACTCGCCCGTTCAGCCCTCTCAGTTGTTGTATCCTGGTGCAGTCTGCTCTCATGCTTCTCAGGCAATGCTTCCCATCGGAGCAGGCCTGACGTACTTTGTTACGGCCAACGCTTTGATGGAAGCGAACGGTGCAGAACAGCGCTTCTCCATGTTCGATAAGTCCGCAGTTGTCTTTGTTCCGGCACTGGTCGCATTCCTGTACATGGCCTTTATTGGCTGGAAGCATTTCCCGGTTATCAAGATCGACGCATCCAAAATCGATGAGAGCCGTGCAAAAACGGAAAAGAAAATCGATCCTAAGACAGAAAAGACCATTTATGTCGTCTTTGTCCTTACGATGATCGCAATCTGCTTCAATTCGTATCTGCCGTTCCCGATGTATATTATCCCTATCATTGCGGATCTGATCTTGGGCGCACTCGGATGCATCAATATGAAAGAGGCCAAACAGTTTGTCGATTTCAATACTGTTATGATGCTGGCAGGCCTGCTTTGTCTGGCTACTGCTATGCAGCAAACGGGTGCGGCCGATCTGGTGGCGGATCTCATTGTTAAGGCTTTGGGCGGTGATCCTTCTCCGTTGGCCATCATGATTGCATTCTATGTTGTTGGTGCTACCTTAACGCAGATCATGAGCAATACGGCAACCTATAATGTCTTGATCCCGCTTGCCATTATCACCTGCGTCAGCCGTGGTGTTGACCCGCGCGGCGTGGTCCTTGCGATTTCCTGTGGCACCACCGGCGCAATGCTGACTCCGATGTCTTCGCCTTCCATTGCCATTGCGTTTGGTGCTGGCGGCTACAAGATCAAGGACGTTTTCCTGGCCTGCCTGCCCCTGTGGTTCCTGTATGGAATTACCGTTATTATTATGGCAAATGTCCGCTTTCCGATGGTATAATAACTGCATGAGAGGTGACCACTATGAAAATTACTGAAGTTACAACGTATTCTGTCCATACCACCCAATTCAGAAACTTTAACTTTGTCCGGATCGATACCGATGAGGGAATCCACGGTGTCGGTGAGCTGTTCTGTATCGGCGCAGACAAGGCTACTGCCGAAATGGTCAAATATGTGTCGGAGTGGGTCGTTGGCATGGACCCACTGGATCGGGAGCGAATTCAGAAGCGAATCCTGAACTATTCTCGCTTCCCCGGCGGCAGCATCCTGTATACCGCTGCCAGTGCCATTGATCTGGCCCTGTGGGACATCGCAGGAAAAATTGCAAACCTGCCGGTTTACAAACTGGTCGGAGCGGTGCGTGACCGTGTGCCGGTGTACTGCCACACGATGGGAAAGAACAACAAAGCTGCACTGGAGATGCTGCAGCCTAAGATTGAAAAATACGGTTATAAGGCCTGCAAAGTCGGCGTAAAAGAGATCGGCTATTTCCCTACAGGCAGTGCAGAAGCTGCGCTGGTGGAAATGTTTGAGGGAATGCGGAATGCACTTGGCCCTGATTTTGAGATCGGCATTGATATGCAAAGCAAGATCTATGAGCCGCGTGAGGGCCGCCGGATGGCAAATCTGATTGAGCCGTATCGTCCTTTCTTTGTGGAAGAACCCATTCGTCCGGACAATCTGGAAGCGTGGTCTGAGATGGCTCAGGGGCTGAATGTTCCTCTGGCAACAGGTGAGCAGATTTTTGACCCGTACACATGGGAGCGTTTGCTGGCACTGCACGCAGTAGATCTGCTGCAGCCGGATATTCTGCTTTGCGGCGGCTTTACCGGAATGCGGAAGATCGCAGCAATGGCAGAGCCAAGCTTCCGTAACCTGAGTCCTCATAACCCGCTGAGCACGCTGGCAAACTGCATCAATGTCCATTTCTGTATGTGTACCTACAATACTACCTTCCTTGAGAATGAGCCGAGAGAAGAAGGTCTGGATGCAGAGCTCGTCACAGATGTTCTGAAAGTGAAAGATGGCTTCATCGTTCCGAATGACAAGCCCGGCTGGGGCATGGATCTGGACTATGATTTTATCGCAAAGCATGAACCCATTGTCTGGAGCCGTGTCAAGCTGGATTCGCCCAAAGCTTATACGCTGGGCGGCGCACCGCACATTATGTGAGTGATCCCCTTTCATAAGAAAAAGTCTCCATAAAAGCATCACCCCCGGAAACATTTCTCGCACAGAATGTTTCCGGGGGTGATTGCTTTATCTGCTTTAACAGTTATAATCAGAGGTGATGTTGAATTTCTTCAGGTATCGCCACAGAGTGGTTTTGCTGACACCAAGCTCATCGGCGACCTTCTGTCGATTGCCGTGATGCTTTTTGAGCAGGGCTGCAATTTCTACAGCTTTCTGATCTTTGTACAAGACGATTTGTTCCGTGCCCGGGAGCATGCGAGGCGTTACCTGCTCCAACTGCTGACGCAAGAATACTTCATCAATATTCCGCTTCTGCGTCAGCAGCACCAGCCGTTCGCAAACACTGCACAGCTGATCCAAATTGCCGGGCCAATCGTAATCCAGCAGATAGTCCCGTGCTCCTTGTGTCAGATGGACATAACGCTTGTATTTTTTCTGCCACTCGTCCAGATATAATTCCATCCAACCCAAAATATCGGCTCGGCGGCGGCGCAGTGGCAAAACCTCGAGACTCAGAACAGTGAGTGCATAGTACAAATCACTTCGGAATTCACCCTTCTCTACCCGAGAAATCAGGTTTATAGCCGTAGAAGCGATCACACGGACATTGGCGGCCACGGGTCTGGAAGGCCCATTGTGGAGAAAGCGGCCTCGGATGAGACAGAGCAGTTTGTACTGCGTTTCCAGTGGCAGCATCTCCACATGGCTCAGGTACAATGTGCCGCCCTGTGCCATCTCGGCATAACTGTCCACAATGGAATCTTTTCGGACAGTGAAATTTCCGAAGAGCATATTATCGAGCGTTTCCGGGAGCCATGCGCTGCAATCGATGGAAACAAAAGCGTTTGAGTGAACCAGACTTTCATTGTGGATGCATTGGGCCAGAATGTTTTTGCCACTGCCCGTTTCTCCTGTCAGAAGAATCGGTGCGTTAAATTTACTGATCCGCTTGGCCAGCTCAAGCATTTGAACGGTCTCGGGATCCTCTTGAATCATGTTTTCGAAGCTGTGTTTGGCGACGAATCCTCGCTGGTAAAGCTCACGCCGCATTTCGCTGTCCATTTCAATCAGACGCTGTCCTTCCTGAAAGGTTAGAACGGCACCCTCGATTTGATTTTCTACAAGAATGGGAGCGATGTTGACAACGACCGCTTTATGGTGAATGTCCAGCATGAATGCATAAGCTTCCTGTCCACGCTTGAGGGCATTCTCCAGAAGCTCACGGCTCAGATTGGGCAGAATCTCCGAAATGGGTCTGCCCAGTACGGTTGCGGTGGGGCACTCCAAAAGGTCGTTGCTGATTCGATTGATCCGACGTACGATGCCGGACGAATCCACTTGTATAATGCCATTGAAAGTATAATTCAGAAGTGCGTTGATTTCGGCACTGTTTCTTTTTTCCATGTCGATGGCGTATGCCACACGAGTGGCGGTTCCCAGTGCATTGCGCAGGCTCTCCTGCCCAGAAGGAATGAACCGATAGGGCAGCTTTTCTTTCTGAGCACTCTTGCAGACGATGTCGCCGCCGATCACTGCATTACAGCCATCGGCGAAAGCATGTTCCACAGCATCACCCAATTCGTCATTTTGCTTTACCATATAAAGCCGTAGGTCAATACCGAACAGTTGGTTGAAATGGTCAGTATCGCTGAACATATTGGAAAAACCAATCAGGGCGATTTGGGGACAGGGAAGACCCAGCTCTTCTTTCAGCTCTAGCATAACGCTGGCCAACTCCTGCTGCGTGACACGAATCTCTACCAGAGGCAGCTTGACATCCCGTTTGATGATGTGTGCGTGGACGCCACGGGCAACGATCAGATCGCAGCCCTGCCGCTCCAGATCGCGGGCACGCAGAGAGACCTGCTCGGTCTTGATATATTCAACGGTCATCAGCGAAAGGGAAGGAAACTCATTGATCAGGGGCTGAGCGATGGAGCACAGCTCCTGATTGGGAACTAAAACTGCAACCTTTGCCATAGGCATCTCCTTAACGATCACGAAAAGCAAAATCGGCGACCCGTAAAAGCGGGCCGCCGACAACGACTCTGCTGTTCCTGTAACTGAAGTATTGCAGGAATATCATAGCAGAAAGTGATTCAAAAAGAAAGAGAAAAGTGCTCTTAGCGGCCGATCTGAATTCCGGTCAGCTTCTCATAATACTGAGCGATGGCACTGTGATCTGCCTGCCCCTTGCCGTTGTTGTGCAGCCACTGAAGCACTTCCTGAACCTCTGCGGTCATGGGAACAGGTGCACCGACCGTATGAGCGCAATCCAATGCATTGTTCAGGTCCTTGATGTGCAGGTCAATCTTGAAGCCGGGCTTGTCGTTCCCCTCAATCATCATGGGAGCCTTGGCGTTCATGACAGTAGAGCCTGCCAGACCACCCTTGATGGCCTGAAATACAAGCTCAGGATCCACACCGGCCTTCTGAGCCAGAGTCAGAGCCTCGGCAAGGGCCTGAATGTTGCAGGCCACGATGATCTGGTTGGCAAGCTTGGTGGTATTGCCTGCACCCACATCACCACAGCGGACAACAGAAGCACCCATGGTCTCCAGCAGAGGCTTGTAGGCATCAAAAACATTCTGTTTTCCGCCGACCATAAAGCTCAGAGTGCCGTCGATAGCTTTAGGCTCACCGCCGGAGACAGGAGCATCCAGCATTTCGACACCCTTCTCGGCCAGAGCAGCTGCGATTTCCTTGGAGGCGACAGGGTTGATAGAACTCATGTCGATAAAGACCTGTCCTGCGTGCATGAAATTTGCAACACCAGTATCCGGGGTGAGCATTACGCTCTTGACATGGGGAGAGTTGGGCAGCATGGTCAGAACGACATCACAGGTTTCACCGATCTCCTGATTGGAAGCTGCCTTTGCGCCGCAGGCGACGACTTCGTCCACAGCTGCTTTGTTCAGGTCACTGACAAGCAGGTCGGTATAACCCTTTTTCAGCATATTCTTTGCCATAGGCTTGCCCATGATACCCAGACCAATCAAACCGATTTTCATAACAATAGTACCTCCGTAGTTCGATTTTGCGTTTATCTTTCAGAACACTGCCTGCTGCAGATTCTTCTCGACTGACTACAGTATAGCGGGAAATAGAGTGCCAGACAAGGAATAAAATGACGAATTGATGGCCTTCATTTTATGAATGTTGACAAAAATTTCGAATTGTGCAAGAACTGCGTTTCAAAAATAGAAATTTACGTTTCATAATGTTTCTGCTTGAGGCTGCCCGGGATTTGCTCATACGCTTGCTTCGTGATACAATGTGGTCAGAAAATCTTGAGAAAGGAGACATGATGAGATGAAATTTATGACACAAAGCGGGCAGGCCGTGGGCCCGATTGGGCAGGGTACCTGGTATTTGGGAGAAGAACTGGATCGTTTTCCGCAGGAATATGCTGCGCTGCGTGCTGGTATAGAGGCTGGAATGAACCTTATAGATACGGCTGAAATGTATGGCGATGGTGCGGCAGAGATGCTGGTTGGGGATGCCATTCAAGGGTTGGACCGCAGTAAACTGTTTCTGGTCAGCAAAGTTTATCCCTTTAACGCAGGGCGGCGGAACATTTTTACCAGCTGCGAAGACTCTTTGCGGCGGATGAAAACGGATTATCTGGACCTGTATCTTCTTCACTGGCGAGGGAGCATCCCACTGAGGGAGACGGTAGAATGTATGGAAGAACTGAAAGCCAAGGGGCGGATCCGGGCCTGGGGCGTCTCCAATTTGGATACGTCAGATATACAGGAGCTGTTTGCACAGCCGGATGGGCTGCATTGCGCTGCAAATCAGGTGCTTTATAATGTGAGCAGCCGAGGCATTGAGTATGACTTGCTGCCGTTGATGCAGGAGCACAACATTCCGGTAATGGCGTACTGCCCGCTGGCTCAGGCTGGACAGCTGCACAGAGGATTGATGCGTGCTCCTGTGCTGCAGGAGATCGCTGCAGAGCATGACGCAACCGTTCCACAGGTGATGCTGGCATTTCTGCTTGCCCATCCGGGCGTTATCCCGATTCCCCGTGCAGGCCGTCCGGAACATACGCTTCAGAATGTGCAGGCAGCGCAGCTGAAGCTGACGCAGAAAGATCTGGCCCGAATTGACAAGGCCTTTGAGCCGCCGAAGAGAAAAATGCGTCTTGAGATCGTCTGAATGATTCCACGATGTGATGTAGTCGAAACAGGGAGGTTTTATTATGGAATATCGGAAATTTGGCTCGACCTATATGCTGCGGATCGACCGTGGCGAAGAAATTCTGGAATCCATCACGAAATTGTGCCAAGAAGAGGAGATTCGGCTGGGAAGTATCAGCGGTATCGGTGCTGTGGGCGAAGTGACACTTGGTGTTTTCAACCGTGAAAAGTTTGAATATGAGTCCACGACCTACACGGGCGATTATGAAATCGCATCCTGTTCCGGTACGGTGACGACAAAAGAAGGAAAACCCTATCTCCATATTCATATGGCAGCGGCAAATGCGGTAAAAGGAGAGTGCCATGGTGGTCACCTGAATCATGCCATTGTCAGTTTGACTGGAGAGTTTGTGATCCAACAGCTGGATGGGACTGTAGAGAGAGAGTATTCTCAGGAGGTCGGCCTGAATTTGTTCAAGTTTGTAGATTAAACAGTGAAAGAAACATTTCAAATGTTTCAATTTAAAATTCAGCTTTTGCAATTTTTACCTTTCTTACAGATTTACCCCGATAGGTTTTGGGTGAATGTCCATTGCCAACACTGCAAAGAACCAATACAATGAAACAAAGGCAGTCAAAGACTGTATTAGAATCATCAGTCGAAGAGTTCCATCGACTGAACAAATAGAATGAACAGGAGTGAACATTATGTACAAGCCCTATGGTGTTATTCCCCCTATCATTACCCCCTTCAATGAGGACGGAAGTATAAACTACGAGTCCCTCGCTAAAATGTCCGTCTATCTGGTGGAAAACGGTGTGCACGGCCTGTTTCCCTTTGGCACCACAGGTGAGTTTTATGCAGTGAGCGATGAGGAATTCGTCAAATCTCTGGAAACTGTCCGGGATGCTGTGGCAGGAAAGAAAAACTGCTACGGAAAACCGATCCAGCTGTTTGCGGGATGCAGCCATATCACGACCCGGGGCGTCATTCATCTGATCCATCTGGTGGAGCAGGTGGGAGGTTATGATGCAGTCAGTGTCCTGACCCCTATGTTTGTCAGCCAGACGCAGGACGAGCTTTACAGCTACTATAAAACGATTGCCGACAGCACACAGCTGCCCGTGATAATGTACAATAATAAACCCAAGACAAATGTTACGATCGCTCCTGCTACGGTGGCTCGCTTGGTAAAAGATTGCCCGAATATCATTGGCGTCAAGGATTCCACGGGAGACATGACCAACTGTGAAGAGTATCTTCGCCTGACAGCCGATCAGCGGGATCATTTCAATGTGATGATGGGGCGTGACACGATGATCTATGCGGGTCTGGCATATGGCTGTTCCGGTGCGGTTGCAAGCTGCGCCAATGTGGCCCCCCGCATTGTGGCAGACATTTACGATAAATTCGTGGCAGGTGATCTGGCTGGTTCGTTGGAAGCACAGTACCGTTTGGCTCCTCTGCGCATTGCAACCAACATGGGCACGTTCCCGGAAGTTATCAAGGAAAGCTTGAATCTGCTGGGAATTCCGGTAGGAAAGTGCCTTGAGCCTATTCAGGAGTTGAAGCCGGAAGAAAAGGAAAAGCTGCGTCAGGTGCTTGTAGATATGAAACTGCTCTGATACGCTTAAGTATGGAAAATTTCAGGCGGCGTACGGCAGAAAAGCCGTTCGCCGCTTTTCGATTGTCCGGTAGCGGGCAGATAAGGAGTTTGTGATGAAGCAAATGTTGCGAAAAGACGCCGATCAGATCATTGCGGCCAGTATAAAAGCAGTTTTGCCAGATGAAGCGGTCTGTCGTGCACTGCGGAGCTTCTGTCCCGGGGCAGGCAAAACGATTTTGATCGCAGCAGGCAAGGCAGCCTGGCAGATGGCGAACGCTGCTGTAAAAATGCTGGGCCATGTGGATGGTGGTGTGGTCGTGACCAAATACAACCATGTAAAGGGTGAGATACCGGGCGTTATCTGCTGTGAAGCGGGTCATCCTGTCCCGGATGAAAACAGTTTTGCTGCCACGCAGAAGGCGATAGAATTGGTTCAGGGGCTGACACCGGATGATAATGTCCTTTTTCTCCTTTCCGGCGGCGGCAGTGCCCTATTTGAAAAGCCGCTTATTCCCGGTGAAGAGTTGCAGGACATTACCACTCAGCTGTTGGCCAGTGGAGCAGACATCGTGGAAATGAATACGATCCGAAAGCGGCTGTCTGGAGTCAAGGGAGGACGATTTGCCAAGCTTTGCGCTCCGGCGCAGGTGTTCAGCATTGTGCTCAGTGATATTCTGGGAGACCCCTTGGACATGATCGCCAGCGGTCCTGCTGTGCCGGACGCTTCTACTTGTGCGCAGGCACTTGCAATAGCAGAAAAATATAAGCTGAACCTATCGACATCGGCATGGCAGCTGCTTGGAAACGAAACACCCAAGCAGTTGGATCATGTTACGACTCAAATCACGGGCAGTGTCCGGGAGCTTTGTACTGCGGCAGAAGTCGAGTGTCGTGCGCTGGGATATGAGCCCATCATTCTTACCGACCAGCTCTGCTGTGAGGCACGGGAAGCGGGCAGCTTTTTGGCAAGCATCGTTCGTACGTATGCACACACCAAAAAACCGCTGGCTTTCCTTGCTGGAGGAGAAACGGTGGTCCATTTGACGGGAAAGGGCCTTGGAGGGCGTAATCAGGAGCTGGCATTGGCAGCAGCTCTTGAAATTGCCGGATTAAACGCTTGTGTTTTTTCGGTCGGCAGCGATGGAACGGATGGTCCGACAGATGCTGCTGGTGGATATGTGGATGGCGACACGATGGACGAATTGAAAAATAAAGGGATCGAGGTGTTCGATGTGCTGCAGAACAATGATGCCTACCATGCGCTGCAGGCAGTGAACGGCCTGATCGTCACCGGCCCTACCGGAACCAATGTCAACGACATTGCGGTCGCGCTGGTCTGTGGATAAATTATGTGAGGCCGCTCAGAAACGAGGTCTATTATGAAAACAAGCAATATTGCCGCCCGTGCAAAGCGACAGCAAATGATGTTGGAAGACCCCATGATTCGGGTCATTCCCTATGTTGCTATCCCAATGATCGTATCTACCGTGATCGATTCTCTGTATAATCTGGCCGATACCTTTTTCGTCAGCGGGCTCGGCGAAACAGCGACAGCGGCGGTTGCGGTCAATGATTCCCTGATGAATATTCTCCGGGCAGTTTCCATGGGCTTTGCCATGGGTGCCGCCAGCTATATTTCCCGCCTGATGGGAGCAAATGAGGACGATGAAGCCTCCAATGTGGCCACCACTACCTTGGCCATTGGTTGCGTTTTTTCTCTCCTGTTTGGTCTGGTCTGCCTTTCTGTAAAAAGTCCTCTTGTCAGTTTGCTGGGCAGTACACCAGAAGCGCATGCCTATTCGATGGGCTATGCCACATGGATTTTGTTGGCCGCTCCTTTTACTACTGCAAATCTGATTATGAACCAGCTCTTGCGAAGCGAAGGAAGCACGACCTATGCAATGGTTGGAATGTGTTCCGGCTGTATTCTCAACTGTCTTCTGGATCCGCTGTTCATCAACACGTTTTGCTGGGGTGTTGCCGGAGCTGCCGGTGCAACCGCATTATCAAAAATTTTCTCCTGCATCGTTCTGGCAGTTCCCTATGTGCGTCATACGGCCATGCTGACCATTCATCCGAAATATTTTTATATCGACAAGACCAATATGCTTGAAGTCGCCAAAATGGGTATTCCGGCTTTTCTGCGGATGAGTCTTCTTTCGCTGGGAGGAATCGTTACCAACAATGTGGCGAAGGGCTTTGGAACCGCTGTTCTTGCAGGCATTGCTGTGGCGAATAAGCTGTATCGCTTTATCGGGTCGGTTATTCTGGGTTTTTCGCAGGGCTTTGGTCCGGTGGCTGGCTTCTGCTGGGGTGCCAGAAAATACTCCCGTGTCCGATCTTCTTTTTACACGACTGTCGCCCTTGGCATGTGCGGCTGCGTGATCCTTGGCTCTGGGATGTTTGTTTTTGCCCGACCGATCCTGTCCATTTTTAGCTCCAGTGGAAATCCCCAGATGCTATCCATCGGAATTCTGAAGCTTCGCACTCTTTGTGTTGCATTCCCTCTGCAGATGTGTGTGATGATCACAAGCAATCTGTATCAATCGCTTGGACGGCCGTTTGGCAACCTGATCCTTAGTCTCTCCCGCCAACTGCTTTTCCTGATTCCGCTGGTGTTGATCGTTCCACAATTCTTTGGTGCCGAAGGTCTGGCCTGCTGTCAGGCACTTTCCGATGCGCTTTCAGGCTTGATTCTGGGAATTCCTCTTGCAATTTATATGATGAAAAAGATTGGAAAGCTCCCGGACGGAGCCCCTGCACCATTTGGAAGGAGTCAAAAGGTATCTGCGAAATAGCTCTTTAAAACACTTTTTCCGAAAAATGATACAGACAGCCTTACCACCAATTTGAGAGCGGCTGCACGGAACTCAAATACGAAAAGGGCAGGTACACTGTGGAAATATGGTGTACCTGCCCTTTTTACCGGAAACAATATTTTCCCTTTCCGACCTTTTTTATCGCAATTCGACAGGCCGCCTCAGTTACCCTAAGATTCTGCCATCGGTTGAGATTGTCACAACTTGCCACGGAATGAATTTTCCGCTGTTCTGCAAAGCGGTTTTTGCTGCATGCTCCAGTCCGCCGCAGCAGGGAACCTCCATGCGCACGATGGTCACGCTCTTAATGTCATTGCGTCGAATGATCTCGGTGAGTTTCTCAGAATAATCCACGCTGTCGAGCTTGGGGCAGCCCACCAAAGTGATATGTCCCTTTATGAACTGCTCGTGGAAAGCGGCATAGGCGTAAGCCGTGCAGTCGGCAGCAATGAGCAGCTTTGCACCGTCAAAATAAGGTGCATTTACGGGCACCAGCTTGATTTGTACCGGCCACTGAGAAAGACGGCTTTGCACCATGGCGGGAGCAGCCTCAACGCCGGACGGCTCGGTGTGCTGGATCGTTTTCATCTGCGTTCCGGGGCAGCCACCGTGAAGGCGCATCCCATGCTGCTGCATCTTTTTCTGCTTGTTGGCAAGTACCGCCTGTTCATCATAGGCAGCAGCCTCACGCTCCACAAAGGAGATGGCTCCAGTGGGGCAGGCGGGCAGGCAGTCCCCCAAACCATCGCAGTAGTCATCCCGCATCAGCTGCGCTTTGCCGTCTACCATGGCAATAGCACCTTCGTGGCAAGCGGCAGCACAGGCACCGCATCCGTTGCATTTATCCTGATCAATCTTGACGATTCTCCGTTTCATTTCAATGCCTCCTTGCTTTTGTGATTCAATTATAATAGAATTAAATCAATAAGTCGATTGAATTTTCAACGGAAGAGGATGCTATGAAAGATTTTTTACCTGTGATCCGTTCGGCTCAGCTTTTTTCCGGCATCTCCGTGGAGGAGCTGACTGCAATGCTTTCTTGCCTCGGAGCCGAACAAAAGGACTTCCCGAAAGACGCCTTTGTGCTGCGTGCGGGCGATACGGTTGACTCGATTGGTCTTGTACTGGCGGGAGCGGTTCTGATCGTGCAGGAGGATATTTGGGGAAACCGCAATATCCTTTCCAAAGCGGGGCCGGGACAGACTTTTGCTGCCGCATATGCCTGCGCCCCCGGTTCCAGACTGAATGGAAGCATTCTGGCGGAAACGCCCGTAACCGTAATGTTTTTGAATGTGAAGCGCATCCTGAATGTGTGCCCGTCCGCCTGCTCGCACCACAACCGGGTGGTCCGGAACCTTCTCAGTGAGCTTGCTGAGAAAAATTTGCAGTTCAACGAAAAACTCACGCATATGGGACAGCGTACCACCCGGTCAAAGGTTATGTCCTACCTTTCTGCAGAAGCACAGAGGCTTGGAACCTGTGAATTTGATATTCCATTTTCAAGGCAGCAATTAGCAGATTATCTTGGAGTTGAGCGCAGCGGCCTCTCGCTGGAACTTGGAAAGATGAAAAAAGATGGGCTCCTCGATTATCACAAGAGCCATTTTGTCCTGCGGGTATATGAATCTTTTGATTTGCTTTGCTCATAAATATTTGGTAAGCGGGCTGGCAGGCACAGCTTATTTTATCCGAAAATTCGTCACTTGCGGAAAATCATGAAAGTTGATATCATAAATACAACGAAACAGCGGATGCTTCCGCTGCGGAACTGCCCCGGCAATGGGGCCGACAGGAGGATACTTTCATGAAATTGAAGCATAAAAACTTTGTCCGGAAATTTGTTGCCGCCGCTGTGGCTGTGGCTGCTCTGACCGCCTTTGCCACCTGCGCATTTGCAGCCGAGGGTGAGGAAGCCGCTGCTGCGCAGCCCGCCGCAGGGGACGACGCTACGGTGGTGGGCTATCTGCCTCCCATGCCCTGGGACCAGATGATTCAGGGCGATATCATGCTTCTGAGTGCAGAAGGGGATACGCCGGTGGAAACGGCCGCCCCCGCTGCGGAAGAGACTGCCGAAAAAGTCCCGGTGGCCGCAGGCCTGACCATGACCGGTCCCTTCTGGAAGGAAGTGCTCTTCACTGCACGGCAGGATGGCCGGGTGCTGACTCTCTCTGCCCCGGAGGACAGTGTGACCGTCAAGGGCACCATCGGCGACCTGCGTGCTCAGATGAATCAGGGTGTAGGCACTCTGACTGTCATGACCAATAAGACCACCACCACCCTGAATCTGACCCTGATGTGCGACGGCTACTCGGACAGCACCCGCTTTACCCTGCGCCAGATCGGCAGCCGCAGCTATCTGACCATCGGCGGCCGCTGCCGTCGTGATCTGGTGGTGGGCCGCTGAGCGAACGATGGATCGCTCCTCCGAAATTCCAGATAACACAAAAGCCCCGGCGGAACGTTCGGAATCGAACGCCCTGCCGGGGCTTTTCCTGCTTTTTTGGGGACGATTACTCTACCCAGAACACACGGCCCTCTTTGCGGGGAGCGGCCTTGGGCGGCTCACAGTCCATATAGCCGACGGCGCAGTGGCCGATGCCTTCCCATTCGCCTTCTACGCCAAGGTCCTTGAGCAGCTGCTGACATTCAGGAAGCTCAAATTCCTCCTTGGCACGATGGATCCAGATGCTGCCCAGTCCCAGCGAGTGGGCGGCGAGCATCAGGTTGCCCATGACGAGGCTGCCGTCGTATACATGGGTGAACTGATCCTTCCGGCCCAGAGCGATGAGGATGACCGGGGCACCGTAGAAGGGGTCAAAGCCTTCATCCCAGCCGCCAATTTTGCGGTTGAGCTCGGAGAACTTATCCCGGAGCTCCTTGTTGGTAACAGCGACCACAATCGCCGCCTGCTGCCCCTTGCCGCTTGCGGCGTAAAGACCAGCCTCGATGATCTGCTCGAGGGCTTCCTTGGAGGGCATTTCCGGCTTGAACTTCCGGACGCTGCGCCGCTCTTCCATTGCTTTGATGATCTCGTTCATATGCAAGAACCTCCTTGAACTGAATGATTTGGCTTCAGTATAGCACAAAATGCACAAGTCCGCCATGGGGCGGGCCGCCACCGCCCGAGGATGTACTATCCTTCTGAATGTGAAAAATAAGCAGAAAAAGGGGATGAGTGCCACTTTTGCAAAACTTTTTCCGATTTTTACAAGAAAAACGTTGACACTTTCCTTGTACCATGATAAAATTACTCTCGATTTTGAGAGACAAAGCGTGTCAGAGTCTTTTCAAAGCAATTACCATGGACCGCCCAGCGGGGCTAAGGCCATACGGACAGCCGGGTCCACTGCCGACCGGCGGCATTGCCGCCATTATTGATTGAGTTAGAAGCTCAAATTTTATAAGTTGGTTCCTTTACAACCATGAAATTGCGCAGCCAGTGCGCAGACTTGTGAAACGGTCAATAAAGAGCAGTAAAAGCAGAATTGCTATATAGACTCTCATCATCCCGTCTTTTTGAATCATGCCCGATGGTCAAACTCCGGAATTCTGTCCGGGGACTTTTGTCGGCACAGTTTTAGAGGATTCAAAGCGCAGGTCTGCACATTTTGTGCAGAACCTGCGCTTTTTTGTTGCGTCGGAACCAGGGGACGGAGGAGAAAAGATGAGTGAGAACCGTACAAGGTTCCGGCTGGACCAGAGCCGTGCGCCCATTTATGAGGCATTGGAGCGGTTCCGGCAGATGCGGGTGGTGCCCTTTGATGTGCCCGGCCACAAGCGGGGCCGGGGAAACCCGGAACTGACGGCCTTTCTGGGCCAGCAATGTGTGGGCGTGGACGTGAACAGCATGAAGCCGCTGGACAATCTCTGCCATCCGGTGTCGGTCATCCGGGAGGCGGAGGAACTGGCGGCGGACGCTTTCGGCGCAGCCCACGCTTTCCTGATGGTGGGCGGAACCACCAGCAGTGTGCAGAGCATGGTGCTGACGGCCTGCAAGCGAGGGGATGAGATCATCCTGCCCCGCAATGTCCACCGCAGTGTGCTGAACGCTCTGGTGCTTTGCGGTGCGGTGCCGGTCTATGTCAACCCGGAAGTGGACAAGCGGCTGGGCATTTCGCTGGGCATGAAGCGGGAGCAGGTGGAAAAGGCCATCAAGGAGCATCCCAACGCCGTGGCAGTGCTGGTGAACAACCCGACTTATTATGGTATTTGCAGCGATCTGCGGGCCATCGTGAAAATGGCCCACGATGCTGGGATGCTCTGTCTGGCAGACGAGGCCCACGGTACTCACTTTTACTTCGGCGGCGGATTGCCGGTGTCGGCCATGGCAGCGGGAGCGGACATGGCATCGGTCTCCATGCACAAGAGCGGCGGCAGCCTGACCCAGTCCAGTCTGCTGCTCATCGGACCCAATGTCCATCCCGGCTATGTGCGGCAGATCATCAATCTGACCCAGACTACCTCCGGCAGCTATCTGCTGATGTCCAGCTTGGATATCTCCCGCCGCAATCTGGCCCAGCGGGGGCGGCAGGTGTTCCATCAGGTGGCGGATATGGCCGAGTACGCCCGGGAAGAGATCAACGCTGTGGGCGGCTACTACGCCTTTGGCAAGGAGCTGTGCAACGGCGATTCGGTGTTCGACTTTGACACCACCAAGCTCAGTGTGCACACGCTGGATATCGGCCTTGCGGGTATCGAGGTTTATGACATCCTGCGGGATGAATACGACATCCAGATCGAGTTCGGTGATATCGGCAACATTCTGGCTTACCTGTCCATCGGCGACCGTCCGCAGGAGGTGGAGCGGCTGGTCAGTGCACTGGCTGAGATCAAACGCCGCTACCGCACCGACGGTGCAGGCCTGCTGAGTCAGGAATACATTGACCCGGTGGTGGCCGCAAGCCCTCAGGAAGCGTTCTATGCCCCCAAGAAGAGCCTGCCCCTGCGGGAGACGGAGGGCATGGTCTGCAGCGAGTTCGTCATGTGCTACCCGCCGGGTATCCCCATTCTGGCACCCGGCGAGCGGATCACCAAAGAGATCCTGAATTACATCGAGTACGCCAAGGCCAAGGGCTGCAGCATGACTGGCCCGGAAGACCCTGAGATTCTGCGGCTGAATGTGCTGGCATAAGGAGGAAACTATGGAATTTTGGTTTTCGGAATTTCACACTCCGGATGTGAAACACAGCATCCGGGTCAACCGGCAGCTCTACTCCAAGCAGAGCGACTATCAGCGGATCGATATCTTTGAAACGCCGGAATTTGGCCGGGTGCTTACGCTGGACGGCAATGTGATGCTCACTGAGCGGGATGAATTCATCTACGATGAGATGATCGTTCATGTGCCCATGGCCGTCCACAAAGAGGCCCGGGATGTTCTGGTCATCGGTGCCGGAGACGGCGGCGTGGTGCGGGAGCTGACCCGTTATGACCGGGTGGAGCGGATCGACCTTGTGGAGATGGACCCGCAGGTGGTGGAAGCCTGCCGCACCTATCTGCCCGGCAACGCCTGCCGGATGGATGACCGCCGGGTGCACATCTATTTTGAGAATGCACTCAAGTTCATCCGCCGCTGTGAGGATGAATACGACCTCATCATTGTGGACTCCTCTGACCCCTTTGGCCCCTCCGAGGGTCTGTTTACCCGGGAGTTCTACGGCAGCTGCTACAACGCCCTGAAGGCTGACGGCATCATGGTCAACCAGCAGGGCAGCCCCTTCTATGCGGAGGATGCCAGTGCCATGCAGCGCAGCCACAAGCGCATTGCATCGACTTTCCCCATCAGCCGGGTGTATCAGGCCCACATCCCCACCTTTGCGGCCGGTTACTGGCTGTTTGGTTTTGCCAGCAAAAAGTATCATCCTATCGATGATCTGGATGCGGAAGCATGGAAGAGCCTGAATCTGCGCACCCGCTATTACACCACCCGGCTCCATGTCGGGGCATTTTACCTGCCGGCATTTCTGGAAGAAATGCTGCGGGAAGTGGAGGAACCCAAATGATCGGACCCAACGTCGAAACGTTTATCGGCTGCGACAGCAGCTACCGTGCCGCCAGCATCGTGCTGTACGGTGCACCCTATGACTCCACCACCAGCTACCGCCCCGGGGCCCGGTTTGGCCCGGCGGCCATCCGGCACGAGAGCTATGGTCTTGAAACCTACAGCCCCTACCAGAACGCCGACCTGACGGATTTTGAAATTTTTGACAGCGGGGATCTGGAACTCTGCTTTGGTTCCAGTGAGAGCGCATTGGCGGACATCGAGGCCCGGGCCCAAGAGATCCTTCACGACGGCAAGTTCCCCCTGCTGCTGGGCGGGGAGCATCTGGTCACGCTGGGAGCTGTCCGTGCGGCGGTGAAGAAATATCCCGACCTCCACATCATCCACTTTGATGCCCACGCCGACCTGCGGGACGATTATCTGGGTGCAAAACTCAGCCATGCCTGTGTGCTCCGCCGCTGCCATGAGCTGGTAGGGGATGGACACATCCATCAGTTCTGCATCCGCAGCGGCGACCGGGCGGAGTTTGAGTTTGCCGCACAGCACACCGAGATGCACAAATTCGATTTCACCGGCCTTGCCGAGCTGACGGAGCAGCTTTGCAAGAGCAAAGCCCCGGTCTACCTGACCATTGACCTCGACTGTCTGGACCCCTCCTGCTTCCCGGGTACCGGCACCCCTGAGGCAGGCGGCGTGAGCTTTTTGCAGCTGCTGGATGCCATCCGTTTGGCTGCAAAGACCAACGTTGTGGCGGCAGACCTCAACGAGCTGGCCCCTATGCTGGATGCTTCCGGCGTTTCTACTGCCACCGCCTGCAAGGTGCTGCGGGAGCTGCTCATCGCACTGGACAAGGGCTGGCCCGGGTTTCAGGCATAACAATAAAGGATAAGATAAAGGAGAATCATCATGAGCAAAGTTCTGATCATCGGCTGCGGCGGCGTGGCCTCTGTTGCAATCCACAAGTGCTGTCAGGTCCCTGAGGTGTTTACCGAGATCTGCATTGCCAGCCGGACCAAGGCCAAGTGCGACAAGCTGGCTGCGGAGCTGGCTCCCAAGACCACCACCAAAATTACCACCGCACAGGTGGATGCCGACAAGACCGAAGAGGTCATTGCCCTCATCAAGGCATACCAGCCCGACCTTGTGATGAACATCGCCCTGCCTTATCAGGACCTGACCATCATGGATGCCTGCCTTGCCTGTGGTGTCAACTACATGGACACCGCCAACTATGAGCCCGAGAATACCGACGACCCCGAATGGCGTGCTATCTACGAAAAACGCTGCAAGGAAGCCGGATTCTCCGCCTACTTCGATTACAGCTGGCAGTGGGCTTATGCCAAGAAGTTTGAGGAGGCGGGCCTGACCGCCCTGCTGGGCAGCGGCTTTGACCCGGGCGTGACGCAAGCTTACTGTGCTTATGCAAAGAAGCATGAGTTTGACACCATTGATACCATCGACATTCTGGACTGCAACGGCGGCGACCACGGCTATGCCTTTGCCACCAACTTCAACCCTGAGATCAATCTCCGGGAGGTCTCGGCTCCCGGCAGCTACTGGGAGAACGGCCACTGGGTCGAGATCCCGGCCATGAGCATCAAGCGGGAGTACAATTTTGACCAGGTAGGACAGAAGGATATGTATCTGCTCCACCATGAGGAGATCGAGTCTCTGGCCAAGAATATCCCGGAAGCCAAGCGCATCCGTTTCTTCATGACCTTCGGTCAGAGCTATCTGGACCATATGCGCTGTCTGGAGGATGTGGGAATGTTGTCTACCACTCCGGTGAACTTCAATGGGCAGGAGATCGTGCCCATCCAGTTCCTCAAGGCCCTCCTGCCCGACCCCGCAAGCCTCGGTCCCCGCACCAAGGGCAAGACCAACATTGGCTGCATCTTTACCGGAAAGAAGGACGGCAAGGACAAGACCTATTACATTTACAATGTCTGTGACCATCAGGAGTGCTACCGTGAGGTGGGCTCTCAGGCCATCAGCTACACCACCGGCGTGCCTGCCATGTGCGGTGCCCTCATGCTGCTGACCGGTAAGTGGACCACCAAGGGTGTGCACACCGTGGAAGAGTTTGATCCGGACCCCTATCTGGATGCACTGGATCGGTACGGCCTGCCCCGCTCCGAGAGCCACGCCCCGGCTCTGGTGGACTGATGCGGGTCACTGACAGCCGCCCGCCCTTTGCGGGCCTGACGGCCCTTTCGGAGGCTGAGCTTCGCACCCTGCCTACCCCCTGCTATCTGTTGGATGAGGGGCAGCTGCGCCGGAACGGAGAGATCCTGCTGGGGGTGCAGCAGCGCACTGGCTGCAGGATCCTGCTGGCCCAGAAGGCGTTTTCCAACTTTGATCTCTACCCGCTCCTTCGCCCTTATCTTGCAGGCACCGAGGCCAGCGGCCTGTATGAGAGCCGCTTGGGCCGGGAAGAACTGCCAGAGAAGGAAAACCATGTGTTCTGTGCCGCCTACCGGGAAGAGGAATTCCGGGAGCTACTGGATTACGCAGACCACATTGTGTTCAACTCTCCCCGGCAGCTGGCAAAGTTCGGCCCGGCGGCAAAGGCGGCAGGGAAGAGCATTGGCTTGCGCATCAACCCCGAGTGCTCTACCCAGGAGGGCCACGCCCTCTACGACCCCTGTGCTCCGGGAAGCCGTCTGGGTACCACCCGGGCTCAGTGGGATGCCGCTGTGCAGGCAGACCTATCCCTGCCCGGGCTGCTGGATGGGCTGCACTTCCATACCCTCTGTGAGCAGGATTCCGATGCGCTGGCGCAGACGCTGGCCGCAGTGGAGAAAAAATTCGGGGACCTGCTGCCCCGGATGAAGTGGCTCAATTTTGGCGGCGGGCATCACATCACCCGTCCCGGCTATGATCTCGCAACGCTGGAACGCTGCATCATGGATGCACAGCAAAAGTATGGCGTGCAGGTCTATCTGGAACCCGGCGAGGCATGGGCCCTGAACGCCGGATATCTGGTCACCACAGTGCTGGACACCCTGCAAAATGGAGATACCCAGCTTGCGATTCTGGATATGTCTGCCGCCTGCCACACGCCGGATGTGCTGGAGATGCCTTATCGCCCGCCCCTGCTGGATGCGGGTGAACCCGGCGAAAAGCCCTGCACCATCCGTCTGGGCGGGCCCACCTGTCTGGCTGGGGATGTGATCGGAGATTACAGCTTTGCCGCCCCTCTCGAGGAGGGTGACCGGCTGATCTTCGGCGACATGGCGATCTACACCACCTGCAAGAACAACACCTTCAATGGGATGCCCCTGCCGCCCATCTGGGCCTTGGGGGAAGATGGTTCCTGCCGGGAGCTGGTGCGGTTCGGATACCACGATTTTAAAATGCGGCTGGGAAAGGACGCTCTGCTGCCCGCAGGCCGCTGACAAAACAAGACCCCCGAAGGCTCTGCAAAAGAGTTTTCGGGGGGCTGTTTATTCGGATCTGGAAATGGGCTTATCGTGAGACATCAGCATCTGCTGGAATTTCCGGGCGGCGGTGTTCAGCGGCCGGTGAGGGTCGTAAACCAGACAGATATAGCGTGTGGGAATGATCTCCTGCAAGTGCAGCGGAACGATCTCGCCCCGCTCCAGCGGCTCTTTGGCCATGGGCTCCGGCAGGAACGCAAGGCCCAGTTCGCTTTTGACCAGCGTGAGCATCTGGTCGCTGGTGGTTACCTCGGTATCCGGACGCAGTACGGCATCATGGTCCAGAAAGAACTGCCGGTAAAAGCTGCGGGTCATGCTCTCATCGTTCAGGGCGATGAGGGGATAGTTGCAGAGTTCTTTCACCGAAAGGCTCCGCCCGGTCAGGTCCATGAAGCTCTTTCCGCCCACCAGTACCTCATAAAAAGGCTCCAGCTCCACCAGTTTCAGCCCGGCGGAGACCTCGGCGGGGGTGGTGACCACCGCAAAATCCACCTCGCCGTTCTTTACGGCCTGAATGGCCTGCGGCGTTGAATGATTGGAGAGCCGCAGCCGGATGCCGGGGTACTCGGTGTGGAAATTTCGCAGCTTTTCAGACAGGTAGATGTTCAGCGTCGTCTCGGTGGTACTGACGCTGATGGAGCCGTGTTCCAGCGTTGCGCTGGAACTCAGCTCTGCCTCAGCGTCCTGAATCTGCACTGCCGCCGACGCAATGCGGGAATAGAGCATCTCGCCCTCCGGCGTCAGGGTCACGCCCCGGTTGGAGCGGATGAACAGCACACAATTCAGCTGGCTTTCCAGCCGGTTCATCGAGTGGGTGATGTTGGGCTGATTGTTGC